>NZ_JAUBTB010000043.1:0-63272 GCF_036704965.1 Microcoleus sp. F10-B2
TAGATGTTTCAGCCTATTTTACATTTTTTTGTGTACCCCCTTGACAATTTGCACTTTTTCTTAACTTGTCACAAATGCCCAATGACTGGATAAATAAGCCCGGTCAATATGTAACTCAGCTAGGTGAATATTTTGAAATTTTAAGTCACGTTCTAGGTCAACTGTAGCAGTGGCTTCCGGAGTATTTGCGCGTGTCAACGCCACCGCGCCAACTACACCACTCTCTAAATCTTTAAGAACGTGGCGTTTATATCCATCTATTTTTTTAGAGCGGCTTTTACGCCCATGCCGCATATCTGGGTCTTCAATAGAAATGCGACGATATGCGGCGACCCCTTTACTTAAACTCGGAACACCTTGTGAGTCGAAAGTCACATTTTGGGATTCAATGACTCGGGCAACATCCAGAGTCTCTTGAACTACTTCAAATTCATCACAATCAGACTGGCTTTGCATCCATTCTTCCACTGAATCTAAGCTACTTAGGATATTAAGAGTGCATTTTGACGCTCTACTGGATTATCCCAGTTTAAATCTAATGCCGTTTTTAAGCTGGAACTATTAAGGATGGGTGCACCTGCTTCCAGGGCAATTTCTGCTGGCTCCCGCCCCTGCACAGCAGCTATCATGCTCACTGCTTTGGGCAAAGCATGACCCAATAGATTATATGTATCTTCGACTTTCCCGGCTCCCCATAACGGGGAGGAATTATCGGCCGCTTTAAGTTGAGATGAGCCAAATCCACCTTTTTGTTTGGCAATTTCTACGGTGCGGTCAATTAAACGTTGGTCTAGTTCTTTTTTAATTAAGCCCTTTCTGAATCGAACCAAAGTGGCTTTGCTAAAAGGAGGACTTTCACAATTGAGACAATCAAGAACTAACTGCCAACTTTGATCCATGAGCATTTCTTCAATCACTTCATCATCAGAAATACCCAAATATGCTTGTAGAATAATTGCCAAGGCAAGTTGTGCAGGAGGAACTGGACTCTGACCCACGGTGCTGTCTTTAAAAATTGTAGCAAGTTCTTCTTGAAACTCATCATTAAATATGAATGAACGATTCAGTCGAAGAAACGTGAATAACTTGGCTCGTTTAATGCGTTTGATAATCAACGATTCTCTTTCTGAGAGTTCAATTGGAGGATGCCATAAGTGAGGGCGCATAAGGTTTCTTCCTTCTTCCTGATTGTGAGAATTTAACAGGCTTCTCAATTCACATATCATTTCCAGTTTGTTTTGTCAACTCCTGATACTGAACCGACGCCCTAGGACGATGGTGCAGCGACGTAATATTAGTTATGCCACTCAGACTCTTGAGGGTACACAGGCTTGGGATACTTTTATGTCTCTTGTTGCTACTACTCGTCAGTTGGGTATCAGCTTTTTTGAATATATCCGTGACCGCATTTCTCAGGTTGGGAATATTCCCTCTTTGGCAACTATTATTCGTGAAAAATCTGTTCTCAATCCTTTTGGTTTGTCATGGATGCCTGAATAACTGTTTCCCCGAAATATTGAGGGGATACAATTTTAGCATCAGCAGGAGTCGATAAAACTGTTAAATTGTGGCATCTAGAAAGCGGTGCCCAAATCAAAACCTTCACTGCACATCTCGAAAGAGTTAGAAGTGTCACTTTCAGTCCCGATGGCAAAACTTTAGCATCCGCAGGGAACGATCGCGCGATCAATTTCTGGGATTTAAACAATTTAGAATCTACCCCAAGAAATATTTTGAGAGCGCATAACAGCCGAATTACCAGCCTCCGTTTCAGTCCCGACGGCAAAATTTTAGCATCTGCTTGCGATGACAGCACCATTAAATTGTGGAATGCAGAAACAGGCAGCGAACTCAAAACTATTCAAGGACACGGAACTTGGGTAAAAAGCATTAGTTTCTGTCCCGACGGAAAAACGATGGGAGCATCTCATATTTGTAAAAACACTTCTTCTGGCTCCTTCCTTCTTCCTCTTTCCTTCTTCCTCCTGCCTCGCAGCCTCGGGCCTTAAAACTCCAATTTCTAGCTTAACTGCTTTCATTGAGATGCTCCCAAAACGATCGCATCTGCAAGTTTCGATCGCACAATTAAACTGTGGAATGTAGCAGACAGCAAAACGGGCTCGGAGGCGCTGCCCCTAAAAACTTTTGAAGGTAGCGATCGAGTTAATGACGTTAACATCAGTCCCGACGGCAAAACTCTTGTTTCTGCCAGCGATGATGCTACTTTAAGGATCTGGAATTTGGAACTTGATATAGATAATTTAATGAAACTGAGTTGCCAATGGCTGAGCAATTATATTGCTAATCATCCTGAAGAAAAAGCGATCGCAGAAATCTGCACTCCTTAAAAAAACCGCATTCTAAAGCCATCAAGTGTGCGGAATCGCACCTATAGGGTGTCTGCATCCATTACATTCTATAGCAATTATCAAATACAGCCGATTCCAGGTTTATGAAGGATACCCGCATATCGATATCCCGGCGTAGGGACACGGCACGGCGCCGTGTCCCTGCTTCATAAACCTGGAATACGCTGTAAGTGAGGTACAAATTTAGATTTGAGCTTTTAGACTTCGGCGTGAGACTTCGGACTTGGGCGTTAGCGGTCAAACAATTTGAGATGGAATAATTGGGGAATAGGGGAATTGGTAATTAACTGGCGAGGATCTAACCTGAAGAGATAATCGATCTAATTCGCAGCAGATAGAAACTCATCGCTAAGATTAAAAGCACAGACCGAGTGAATTTTTTATGTAAAATCTAGTGGCACATTTACGGGATAGATTTCAGACATCGGTAGTGGTGCATAGTTAGGCGGATCGGGTATAATCATTTAGTTTCACTTGCTTAACATCCTGCTTTATAAATTCTCCCAAGTGCGGTTCTTTAAATGTCATAAAAAATGGCTTGACTCGTAGCGGCAAGCAAAACTTTAAATGTCTCGATAATACTTCCCAAACCGAAGAAGCAATTGCTTTTTTATTGATGAACGTTGTCGCGCGATTGAGAAGGTTATTGTGGTTTTTTCGTGTCAGTTTTCATCAATAACAACTTGCTCCTATTCGGCGATTATAAAACAAAATTATATTCGAGAAGTGTAACGACAATAAAAACTTAACTTAGCGGCTTGCTGGAATTAATGCTCGATGTCTTTTTGAACTTCGTTGACTTATTCAGCAAGCCCTAATTATATGGAATGTCCGGGGCGAGGGAAGGGAAGCTATCGCTGGGTCTCTGCGAAAGCTCCGCTTCACTAATTCACTAATTGCAGTTTCTACAATTTGTCGATCGACCTTTTGGCTTGATCTGTCAGATTTTTCACCGCATTTTTAGCATCTTCTGCTGCGTGGCGGGCCGCAGCTTCGGCTTGTTTGGCTTTGCCTTCAACCTGGTCTTTTTTGTTGCCCGTGATGTTGCCGAAAATTTCCTGAGCTTTGCCTTCTAAATTTTTGCCGATCGCCTTAGCTCTGTCTTCTGTACTCATGATAAGCTCCGTTTGGCAAGTTGCTTTACTAAAATTGTAAAATTAACTCGCCTGCAATTGCCTTTAACTTCATATTAATTTATATTCTGCTTGACCTCGGTCTTCTTCTGATGGCTTACTTCGTGCAAATTCCTCCCTCAAAAATCCTTAGCTTTTTGAGTGACAACTTTATACATCCGCAAAATGCGTCACAAACAACTATTTCAAACTTGCCGCAGCAACTTTAATCGGTTCCAGTAATTCTAACGGCAAATGCAGCATATTCAACTGGGTGCTATCTGCTGCTTTCCTTTCAGGATCTGGGCCGTGATAATCGCTGCCACCAGTTGCCAGCAAACCGTAATGAAGACACAAATCTTTCAATTTTTGGATTTGGCTAGAACTGTGGCTGGGATGGTATACTTCAACTCCCATTAAACCCGCATCTACTAATTCTTGTAAGACTTCCTCAACAGCGCCGCCGCGAAATAAATAAGGGTGAGCCCAAACCGGTACTGCGCCACAACTCTTCAGTAAATCAATGCCTTCGACGATCGAGAATTTCTCGTAATGCACGTAGGCCGGGCCGTCATCTCCCAGCCAGCGATCGAAGGCTTCCCGCGATGATTTGGCGTGACCGGCTTTTACAAGTGCAGAGGCAATGTGAGGCCGTCCCGGTGCCATTCCTGGAGATGTTTTTGGCAGTTCGATCGCGTATCCCATTGCTGCTAATTTTTCGACCATTTCTTGCGATCGGCGAAACCTTCCTTGCAGGCGATCGTTCAAAGGAACTCGCAACTTATTTGCATCGGGATAAAAACCTAAAATGTGCAGCGAACGGCCGTTGTGAACCGTGCTGAGTTCGAGTCCGGGCACGATTTCTATACCGTACAAAGCAGCAGCGGCGAAGGCTTCATCCCAACCCGACATCGTATCGTGATCGGTGACGGCCAAGGCGCGAACCCCCGAAGACGCAGCGGCGGCTACGAGTTCGGCAGGGGTGAGAGTGCCGTCGGAATAAGTAGTATGACAGTGGAGCTCTAGCATTTTTTCGGTAAGTTAAAGTCTGCGAAACCTGCAATTATTCCCCTCACTCATGTGAGATATCGTCATGCGATTTTAGATTCTAGATTTTAGATTTTAGATTTAATTAGTGATGCTATAAGGGTTGGCTGTTATCTACAATTGCCTTTTTTTTAGGAACTGATTTCACTGCAACCAACAAGTTTTTTGGCGATTTAAATCTGTTAGCTGTAATAAGTTTTCCAGCCTTAACTTTGTACCTTTCTGTTTATTAAAACTTTGCGTATGTTGATTATCCTGTCCGCCTTTTCAGTTGAATTGAAATGCAAAACAGCTTAGCTATTTCTTGATTTCTCGCATTGGGTAAAGGACACCCTCTGGCAATTTGGGAGGAACCGGCGATATTTCAATACTTTGTATGTTGTGAACTGGGATAACTACCAGTTTATCTGCCACTTCGAGAATTATCGGGTCTGCCGTCAACATTTTGTGCAGGCGAGTGCCTAAAGTTGCTTGCTCTCCTACTGTTCCCTCTGGTGCAATGAACTGGAAGTGTTGCTGTTTGCCGTTGGTATAGTGGATGGTCAGATTGATAATTCCTTCTTGGTTGGTTGCTTGCATAAATTTTTTCCCTTAACAGTCGCTCGGGACTTAGCAAAATTAACAATAAATCAAAACTGGCGATCGCACTACGATTGGAAAGCTCGTTGCAAAGCTTTTGACCAAACCCGGCTGTCGCTACGAAAGTCCGCTTAGTGCTAATTTTATCACAAAAACTGTACTGAAACTCGCCAACTTACCAAGTATACAATTGGCAGTCGCGCTGTCTTCGCTCCTCAAGGCGCGAGAGCCTTCGCCAGCAATATTTGGTCGATCGGGCTTTCTTCTATGCCAGTTGGCAAAGTGGCTCAATTTAGCCTCTGTAGCGACTTGACTCAAAGCGCTCTCAAGTCTTACAGCAGAGGCATTTGAGCACTTTTGGCGTCAAGGTTTTTCTCTGGTGGGAACTGTGGAGGTTGAGATAGCGGCATTCTGCTGTCACTGCGGTAGAGGATTTTTTTATAAATTAATAACATAACATTCAGGTACAGCTTATGAAATCCACACTTTGTTTTCCCGAAACTTCTATTGAATCTAACACCGTTGCTGTTAACAATAATGCTATTGAATCTTGTATTGTTGCAGCTTGGATTGATTTAGTAGGAGGAGACTTTGATAATTTGGGAGGAGATGATTGGCTTCCCTTGTGCGGCGACATTGATGACGGCGAAATTTACCGCGAATGGTTTTTATGGCTAGACAGCGAAGTAACTCAAGAGTGGGAAGCTTACGATCCAATTACTAATTATCGAGTTGTCGCATCTAGCCGAGAAATGATGATTTCTAAAATCGACCAAATAGAAGATGCCAGAAACATTTAGTTACTCGGAAGAATGTTAAATATTGATTTTCAACTTTAATAAAAATTATGCAAACAAACCCGATTTCTCCCCACCCTTAAAGAAACCGGGTTTTTCAGACCAAAACTCTAGGTTTTGGCTGAGTTCCACGGGCAGAACATAATAATTTATGTCGCTAGTGCTTTTGGTTTTTCTCGTTCTAATTTGCGCTGCTTCAAGGCGGCTAGATTTTGTTTAATCGTGTCGATCGCAAATCCATTCCCCTGCTGTTGATATAATTCGCTGGCACGGAGCAAATCGGCAACAGCCTCATCATCAGATCGCAAATTCGCAAAAGCCAAGCCGCGATTGTGGTAAGCTTCTGCCAAAGTTGAAACTTGTTCTACAGCGCTGGTAAATTTATCTTTTGCTTTGCGGTAATTTCCCGATTGATAAGCCTCAATTCCTTGTTGAAAATAAACCGAAGCTTTGCTCCCTGCGTCAGTAGCTGGAAATTCAGGCGCACTTAAAATTGGTTCTTTAAAGAGTACAGAAATGCTGCCCTTGCCGAAGTAAGCCCAAGTCATTGTTCCAAACCCAATCCCCAGCACTAGGGCAACAATGACAGACAGAGCAATAAAATTGGTGAGTTCCATAGAGCAATATTTGTTGTATTAGAATATGATAAGTTAATTTCTAACTTCTGGAACAATGGCTGGGCGGATTTACCTCAACTGGAAAGGCTTTTTCGGGTCGCTAGCTTTAGTATTGTCGATCGGCTTAATTACTGCAACTGCAAGTTCTGACGCAGCAACCAACGCGCAAACTCAAGCAGGGTGGCAATTGTTGCAGCGGGGGGAGACGGGGCTGGTGGTAGCAATGCGACACGCGATCGCCCCAGGTACGGGAGATCCTGCTAACTTTAAGTTAGGCGACTGTTCCACCCAGCGCAATTTATCAGCACGAGGAAGAACCCAAGCCAAGCAAATTGCAGCCGAATTTCGCAACCGAAACATCAAAGTTGCGAGAGTTTTATCGAGTCAGTGGTGTCGGTGTTTGGAAACAGCCAAACTGATAAATTTAGGCAAAGTCGAACCGTTCCCAGCACTGAACTCGTTCTTTAGCGACAGCAGCAAAGAAGCCAGACAAACAGCGACAATTCGCAAATTAATTTTGGACAACCGCAACACTAAAGGCGCGATAATTCTGGTAACTCATCAAGTAAATATTACCGCGATTACTGACATTGTACCGCAAAGCGGCGAAGTTGTCATTCTCAGAGGGTCTCGACAAGGTAAAATCGAAATAGTCGGACGAATTGGAGGATTTTAAATAGATAGAAAGTTATAATATTATCAATTTCCCATTACCAATTCCCCATTACCAATTTATATGAGTTTCCAATACAGCGCCGCCCTAGTGACTTTAGCAGACCTTGATAAGGAAGTTCTCGTTAAATTTTACAAAAATTTTCTAGACATAGAACCAAACCCTTATATTCCCAATACTTATGCTGAATTTCAACTCCCAGGCTTAAGACTCGGCATATTCAAACCCAAAGACTCCCACAAATCGGAATTTGCAAATCGAGCCAAAACAGGCATGAGTTTGTGTTTGGAAGTCAGCGATATCGAAACTGCGATCGCCCGAATTTGGGCTTTAGGTTATCCGCCCAGCGGAGAAATTATCAAAGCTGCTCACGGTCTAGAAATATATGCCTTCGATCCTGCCGGGAACCGCATAATTTTACATCAATCCCATTAGAACGTAGGATGATGGCTAATAATTGGTGAACTCTCGATCTTCTCTTCCTTCGCGTCTTCGCGGTTCGTTCAAAAAAACATCTAGTTCACAACCCGCTGAGGATTGCTATATCAGCTCTGCAATTGCTTCACAACCTTCGCCATGACATTGTAAAACCCGCCTGTACAACTCAAAACTGCCTTAACTACCTAATCAGTTCAGCAAAACTATAAAAACTGATAATTAATAACAACAAAGCTGTCAGATGAGTTAGCTGAAATTGAGGCCGCGGGCCGAGGGATTCCCGCACCAAAATTGAAAAAGACGAACCAATTATATAACTCAAAGACAGTGCTAAATACTGCCACTGCAATGTTAGACTCCACAGCCCGAGCAAAATCATCGCCAAACTCAACATCACCAACTCAACAAAGCGAGGCGGATTGTGCTGAGTAGACAGAATCAAAGTGTCCAACCAATATTGCCAAGGTCTCATGTTTTAGCGATCGAGCTTTTGGATTTAGCCTTCTAGCTTAACCTACGATCGCCACTCAATTTGTTGCTGCAAACACCTTAAAGCCTCCGCCGTCTCAACCTGCTGAAATTGCCCGTAAAAGCGACTGACACTGTAAAAAGGGTCTGGGGTTTCCAAAATAATCGACTTATCGCCGATTTCGGCCAAAAATCCCATCAATTCTACCGGTGCCACAGGCGCACAAATCCACAAAGCAGCCGGTTGCTGCGACTTCAAAGCCAGCGCCGCCACAGCCATCGTCATCCCCGTAGCAATGCCATCGTCCACCAAAATCGCCAAAGCCCCTCCCGCGCTGACATTGGGGCGTCCTGCAGATAAATCCGCCAGCAGAGATTGAGCATTATTTTGAGCCACCGGCAGTGCTAATTTTTGCAAGCGCAAATTGTGCTGCTTTTGCTTGTGCCAGAGGACGTGGCCGTCAGCAGTTGCAGCCCCGATCGCCAATTCTAAATTATCTGGGCGAGTAATTTTTTTGGCGACAACCACATCCAAAGGACAGCCCAAGCGGCGCGCAATCGGCACAGCAACGGGCAAACCCCCGCGCGGCAAGGCATAAACAATCGGTTTCACAGCCTCCTGTGCCGTTAAACTCAACTTGCCGAGCTCGCCGACAACTGCCTCGGCCAGTTTTTCGCCAGCATCGGCGCGATCGTCAAAAAACGGGTTAGAGAACATATTTTTGCCTGCACGAGCTCAACCAAATAATGTGAGATTTGCGAGTATTAATTGGAGATTGTGCATGAAGCGTAGCTATCCCGTAGGGAATCGACAGCATTGCACACAAGCTTCTAGCCAAACTCAAATCACCAAACCCGATCTAAACTATAAACTCTAGACTCAAAAAAATCTCCCTAATTGTAAAATTTATGTCCAGCGACTTGCAACTGAGCCTTTTTGACAACAATCAAAGTGCCACTTTCCAAACAGACTCAATACCAGCAAATGCCAAAATTCCCATTCCTCCCGGCACTTATCAAAATATGGAACAAATCGGCGAGCACTGCAACCGCTGTCACCGCTGCGAATTAGGCAATACGCGCACTCACGCCGTCATCGGGCGCGGCAATCCTCAAGCCTCAATTTTGATTGTGGGAGAAGCGCCCGGACAAAACGAAGATGAAACCGGATTGCCCTTTGTCGGGCGATCGGGCAAACTGTTAGATAAGATTTTAGAATCCGTGGGATTGAGTGCAGAAACCGACGTATTCATTGCCAACGTCATCAAATGTCGCCCTCCCAACAACCGCCCTCCGACAGCAAAAGAAATCGAAGCTTGCAAACCTTACTTGCTCGAACAAATTCGCATCTTAGACCCCAAAATTATTTTATTAACCGGTGCAACAGCCCTCAAAGGTTTGCTAAACGACAAGCGACCAATTAGTAAAATTAGAGGTCAATGGATTGAATGGGAAAATCGTTTGTGTATGCCAATTTTTCACCCGTCGTACTTGTTGCGAAATCCCTCCCGAGAACCGGAAACTCCGAAATGGTTTATGTGGCAAGATATGCAGGCTATCAAGGCTAAATTGGATGAATTAAAATAGCAATTGTAATAATTTTTTGTTGTGCTTTGTATGGGCGGGTTTCCCCAACTATAATTGGCTAAAACAGATAATCTCGTAAACCCGCCCCACCCACGTAAATCGCTCAACCGAAAATTCGTGAATTTTCTGATACCTCTGTCAGGAACAGGCAAGATGCCTGTTCCTGAATAAAATTATTTTCTGTCAGGAACAGGCAAGATGCCTGTTCCACAATCACAATTATTTCTTGTGGGGTGGGCGTCTCGCCCGCCCGCAAGATGCCTGTTCCACAATAAAATTATTTTCTGTCAGGAACAGGCAAGATGCCTGTTCCACAATCGCAATTATTTCTTGTGGGGTGGGCATCTCGCCCGCCCAAAAATACAATTTAGTTGCCGGACAACTTATTTTTTGCCTGACAATCGCGCAGCCACAAACGAATAGCCTCAGCAATTGCGCTTTTCTCGCTATCTTGCTCAAATAAAGGACGAATATCCGCCGCAGTACCAAACCGAGAAACAATTTTTGCCAATTCCCAACCGTTTTCCGTTTTAGTTAAAAACAGCCAATGATATTGCTGAATTTCGACTCGTTTTTCCCCGCGATACTGCCGTTCCAAAGTAGTAATGAAAACTTGACTGGCATTGTCAGGAAGTGCATCTTCAAAATTTAAAGGTAACGGTTCAAACTCCGGGCGACCGGCTAAAATTATTTGACGAGGCACGTAACCGGGCGGTGTGTTAGTGTTAGGAGAAAAGTGCGATCGCACAATTACGCGATTAGCATAACTCGGCAAATCTTGCAACAGGCGATCGACCAAAGTTTCTAAATCAGCGGGACAGGGCGATCGCGCTAACAAATCATACCGACTTGCATTTAAACTATTAGTATCATTTGTCACAAAATTAACTGCCAAAGTCGGAGTTGCAACCGCAGATATCAGCAGATAAAAACCGATAAACGCTGATGTAATTTTATCGGTGTTCATCTGTATTTACCTACGGTTTAAAAAACATTCATATTGTTATTCAATCTCTTCACAAATACGCGCAAAAGCCGCCGCCGGATCGGGCGCAGCAGTAATCGGTCGCCCAATCACCAGATAATCCGCACCAGCTTTCAAAGCAGCCTTCGGAGTCATCGATCGTTTTTGATCGCCTCCATCGGCCCATTTCGGACGCACACCGGGACAAACTAACAGAAAATCATCCCCGCAACTCATTCTTAACTGTTCCACTTCTTGCGGAGAACACACAGCCCCAGCTAAACCCGTTTCCTTAGCCAACAATGCCATGTGCAAAGCAAATTCTGGCAACTCCAAAGGTATTTTCAACTCAAAAGCCAACTGTCGCGAATTCAAACTCGTCAACAGAGTAATTGCAATCAACTTAGGAGTCGGTTGATCCACAGCCGCCCCTTCAGTCAAAGCCAACTGTGCCGCTTTCAAAGCATCTTTACCACAAGTAGAATGGATAGTCAATAAATCCACATTGTACTTAGCAGCAGCCCGACAAGCACCAGCCACAGTATTCGGGATATCGTGAAACTTCAAATCGAGAAAAATCCGCTTTTCCCGCTGTTTTAAAATTTCCAAAATCCCCGGTCCGGAACTCACAAACAGTTCCAAACCCACTTTCCAGAAAGATACATCAGGCAGTTTGTCAAGAAGCGCGATCGCCTCTTCTTGACTCGAAACATCCAAAGCAACAATAATTCGGTTATCAGCGTTCATCAGCGTTCATTTTCACTATTCATGTGCGGTTAAAAAAATAGATTAGTCATCTCCAGAAAAGCCTGTTTTGAACAGGCAAGATGCCTGTTCCACAATAATTATTGGAGATGTCTATTCAAGACACCAATCGAACAAACTTATTTTTCCCGACTTGCAAAACCTTACTTTCCAATTCAGCAGGTGATTCAAAAGTAAGATTAACATCAGAAACTTTATCGCCCTCCAACTTCACCCCGCCGCCCTGCATCAACTTCCGCGCATCACCGCTGCTTTTACAAAGCCCGCTAGCACTCAGAATATAAAACAACTTAGCCGGAAACTGCACACTTGCCAAAGAAAACTCCGCCACAGCATCAGCTTGTCCCGCAGCACCTTTAACCAGCGCAATTGCATCTTGTTGTGCGCGATCCGCCGCTTCCGAACCGCGATACTGGCGCACCACATCCACAGCCAAAAGTTTCTGTTTTTCTCGCGGATTTTCTGGCAATTCATCAAGTGGCAAATCTGTCAATAGTTCAAAATATTGGGCGATCGAACTATCAGCAATTTTCTCCAACTTAGAATACATAGTCAGCGGGTCTTCCGACAAACCCACATAATTGCCCAAAGACTTCGACATCTTCTGCACGCCGTCAGTCCCGATCAAAATCGGCATCAGCAAACCAAACTGCGGTTTCATCCCAAAATGCCGCTGCAAATCTCTCCCCACCGCAATATTAAACTTTTGGTCGGTTCCGCCCAACTCCACATCCGCTTCCAAGACTACTGAATCGTAACCCTGCATGACTGGATACAGAAACTCGTGGAGGAAAATCGCATTTTCCTGCTGCATCCTGTTATCAAATCCCTCTTTAGCAAGCATCTGCTGCACCGTCATCGTGCCTAGCAGTTCCAAAATCTTCGCCATGTCCAATTTTGACAACCACTCAGAGTTATAGCGAATTTCCAAACGTCCGGGCGTCTCAAAATCTAGAATCGGACGCACTTGGTCTAAATAAGTCTTGGCATTTTCCGCCACTTGTTCGGCCGTCAACTGGGGGCGCATCTCGGATTTCCCTGTCGGATCGCCAATTCTTGCGGTAAAATCTCCGATGAGCAGTACGGCTGTGTGACCGGCATCTTGAAATGCTCGCAGCTTGCGGACGCAAATGCTGTGTCCCAAGTGAATGTCACTCCCTGTCGGGTCAATTCCCAGTTTGACGCGCAACGGTCGATCGACTTTTGCCAGCAGTCGGGCTAAATTTTCGTCAGGGTTGCTAGAATCAGGTCGATCTGGAAAAATCTCGCTGACGCCGCGGTAAAGCGCTGAAAGGTTAGGAGTTATCATCGGGGAGCGATCGTCCATCATATTATTTTGCCAAAGTGCAGCAGAATTAGTTACACTCACTGGTTGACGCATAAAAACATAACTATCAAGCTACTATAATCCCAAAGCTGACCGGCTTTCATTAGCTGACCCCGCCCAAAAACGGATACCAGCCCCCGACAACAGTCGTGGAGATCCCCAAATTTTAGACTCTTGTTCAAACTCCCAGATTCATCTGTGGAATCAATCTAAAATCTAAAATCTAAAATCTAAAATCGACTGACAGTCTCTAGGGTTCGCATCTAAAATTAAAAGTCTTAAGCCCCACAATCGATTGAGGAAGTGAAATCCACGTGTCAACCAACGCAGTCCGCAAAAACACGGAAAACTCAGCCCCCGTATTCGAGTTTGTTCAGTCAGTCAGTAAAGTGACCGCCGGAACCATACTCAGCATGACAATGCTTGCCAGTTCCGTAGTCGCTGGCGGACTGGTTGGCTTAGCGATCAGCTTCCGCAATTTGCCAGATGTTCGCATCTTGCAAACCTACTCTCCCACAGAAACTACCCACATTTACGACATCAACGGCAAGCCCCTAGCCAGCATTCACGACGAAGCCAACCGGGATGTCGTACCCCTTGACAAAATCTCTCCGAACCTGAAACGGGCGGTTCTGGCGATCGAAGATAGCAACTTCTTCACCCACAAAGGCATCAACCCCGGCGGGATAGCCCGAGCTCTCATAGTCAACCTAGAAAAAGGTAGAACCGTTGAAGGCGGTTCCACTATGACTATGCAGCTAGTCAAAAACTTGTTTCTATCTCCCCAGTCAAAATTTAGTCGCAAGGTAGCTGAAGCGGTAATGTCTATCCGCTTGGAGCAAATTCTCAACAAAGACCAAATTCTGCAACTATACCTGAATCAAATCTATTTAGGGCACAACTTGTACGGCGTAGAGACAGCTTCTCGAAGCTATTTCAACAAGTCAGCAAATAATTTGACTCTTTCAGAATCAGCGATGCTGGCCGGCTTAATTTCTGCCCCCGAAGAATACAGTCCTTTCGTCAATTACAAGTTGGCAAAAGAGCGGCAGGAAATCGTTTTAAACCGGATGAAGGAGCTCAAATGGATTACGCCGGCCCAAGAGACTGCCGCCCGAGGGCAAAAAATTAAGCTAGGCCAAATTACCTCTTTTGGCGGATCTCAAGTTCCTTACGTCACACAAGCCGTAGTCCAAGAGCTGACACGGCGTTTCGGGCGAGATGCCGTGCTCAAGGGAGGAATGCGCGTTCAAACCACGATCGACCTCAAACTGCAGCGCATAGCCGAAGAAACCGTCAAAGGGTGGCACGAAAGGCTTTACTACCAAGGGCTGTTTTACAATCGCGACCAAGGTCAAATTGCCCTAGCCGCAGTAGATCCCCGCACCCACTTTGTCAAAGCAATGGTTGGGGGCGTCGATTACAAAAAGAGTCAGTTCAACCGCGCCATTCAAGCACGCCGCCAGCCCGGATCTTCTTTTAAGCCTTTCATCTACTACGCTGCCTTTGCTAGCGGCAAATACAGCCCCGATTCAGTTGTCTACGACTCCCCGGTCGGCTACCGCGACGGCGACGGCTACTACTACCCTCAAAACTACGGCGGCGGCTTCTCGGGTGCCGTCAGCATCCGCAGAGCTTTGGAAGTATCGCTGAACATTCCCGCCGTCAAGCTCGGTCAAGAAGTGGGATTGAATAAAGTAATTGAGATTTGCCGGGTGCTCGGCATCAGAAGTCCGATGGAACCCGTGATTTCTTTGCCCTTGGGTGCAGTTGACTTGACTCCTTTAGAAATGGCCGGAGCTTTTGCTACCTTCGCCAACAACGGCTGGCATTCTGACACCACGTTTATCGTGCAAGTCACCGACAGCAGCGGCAACGTCTTGCTCGACAATACGCCCAAACCCAAATTAGTTCTCAATGCCTGGGCTGCGGCATCTGTCAACAGCGCCCTCCAAGGGGTAATTTACAACGGAACGGCAAGGGCGGCTCAACTTGGGCGACCGGCTGCTGGGAAAACTGGTACAACTTCCTCAGAACGGGATATCTGGTTTGTGGGCTACGTCCCCCAGTTGTCGGTGGCAGTTTGGATGGGCAACGATGATTACACGCCGATGAGCTACGGCGCTACTGGCGGTACTATTGTCGCCCCTGTCTGGCGCGATTTTATGAGCCAAGCTTTGCAGGGCGTTCCCGCAGAAAGTTTTAAACCTGCTTCATCTTTTGAGCGGCCTTAATTATCAGTCATTTGTCAGTTGTCAGTTGACTGTTGACTGTTGGCAGTTGGCAGTTGGTGTTTGACAGTTGACAATTGACAGTTGGCAGTTGACAATTACCCATTATTTCTCCTCTGACTTCTGGCTTCTGGCTCACACTCGATAATTAATCCGTGTATCCGTGTCAAAATCCGTGTTGTGCCTTCCTTCTTTCTCCGATCTTAAGATTGTTTTTCCAGCTCAGTTTTCATCCGCTCCAGCGTTGAGTTCATTTGCTCAAACATCTGCTGGGGCGTGATGCCAAATTGATTGAGCTGTGTTTTTAACTGTTCTACAGTCATCTGAGCCATGAAGTCCTCAGACAGCTCAAACCGCTTCATAAAAATACGGTAGCGCTCCATCATTGATTCCATCTGAGCGATGAACATTTTCTTGCCTTCGCGATCGAATTTGCCGTAATTGCCACCTAGTTTGATGAGAGATTGATAGTCTTCAAACAACAGCTTGGCTTCTTGCTGAACAATTTCTGAATCAAAAAATCCCATAGCTTTCCTGATTTTTTAATATTCTACTAATTTTGATCTAGGCGAGAAATCCCGCTGCTTTTTGTACTATTTTATCAGTTGCCGGAGGAAGTCCCTACCCCTTAAGGCACAAGAATAAGTAGAAATTTCCGTACAGGATAAGGCATGGGAATGGGGCATCGGGCATCGGCCAAACAGGGCATCGGCCAAACAGGGCATCGGCCAAACAGGGCATCGGCCAAACAGGGCATCGGTTATTGGTTATTGGTTATTCAAACTAACCACCAACCAATAACCAATAACTAATGACTAATGACTGATGACTGATGACTGATGACTTCTTCAAACTTCGCCGATGCGTTCTAGAGGCCAAAACCGCAGTACAGCGCGGCCGATGATATTCTGCTTAGGTAAAAATCCCCACCTGCTGGAGTCGTTGCTGTTGTTGCGGTTGTCTCCCATCACGAAGTATTGATTTTCCGGGACGCGATAAGGCCCCCACTGGTATTTAGGAGGTTCGGCAATATATTTTTCGACGATTGGTTTGTCGTTGAGGTAGACTAGACCTTTTTTAACAGCGACGGTTTGACCCGGTAAGCCAATTACCCGCTTGATGAATGCTTGGTCTTCGGTAAAGCCTTGTTCTTGCAACTTTTCGGGCGGGGCAAATACTACGATGTCGCCAGTTTTTGGAGGTTCTAGGTAGTACGAGATTTTTTCGACTACGACGCGATCGCCCACGTGCAGAGTTGGTACCATAGAATCTGAGGGTATGTAGCGCGGTTCTGCGACCAACGCTCGAATAACTATTGCTAAACCCAAAGCAATAATCACTATCTGAATATTTTCAAAGCTAGACTTCCACGCTTTCTGCCACCAGGTGCTCGTGCTTAGCGAAGTCGAAGCATCAGCCTGAATTTCTGCTACTTCTGTACCCAAATTCTTTTTTTCCGATGTCATTTATTTCTCCACTATATAGTTCTTGCTAATTATCTAATTGCCATTGAAGTAGCTCGCTCTAATTAAACGTAAACTTTGTTTGGGTATTCAGAAACCCGGAAGGGCGAACACTGGGCCGCAGCCCCTACAGAAACCGAGTCGTTCGGTCTGATGTTTTTTGACACGAAGATACTTAAGGATCGTCAATTAAATAATTTCCCTTTTTTCTTGTGGGATGGGCGTCCCGCCCGTCCCCGATAGACGGGCGGGACGCCCATCCCACAACAGTCATGAAAAGTGGATTTTATTTAATTCTCATCCCTTAGAAAAGTGTAGTGCATTCTCTTGATTTTAACTCATAAAAAAGGCAGAGAATTAAAATTCTCTACCTTTTTTTATGTGAGGATTTTGAGTTGTTTCCGGCTGCAAAATTTGTTATTTCAAAACTTCACTTGCCTTGGCACTTACTCAGCGCCTTGAGGCAGCAATTCCCGCTTTTGACCTTGCAGCACCTTAACAATTCCGTCCTCGCCCACATCCACAACAGCGGTATCGCCGTCTTTGATGCGGCCAGAAAGGATTTCCTCGGCCAAGCTGTCTTCCAACAACCGCATAATGGCGCGGCGCAGGGGTCTGGCTCCGTAACTGGGGTTGTAGCCTTCTTCTATCAGCCGTTCTTTGAACCGTTCAGTGACTTCCATCGTGATTCCTTGTTCTGTCAAGCGGCCGAACACTTCTTTGAGCATAATGACGGCGATTTCCTTGACTTCTTCCCTGTTCAACTGGCGGAAGACAATAATTTCGTCGAGCCTGTTGAGGAATTCGGGGCGGAAGTAGTTTTTGAGTTCTTCGTTAACCAAGGAGCGAATACGGTTGTAATTGGCATCGGTTTGGTTTTCGCTGAACTCGAAGCCGAGGCCGCCGCCGCCTGTTGCGATGACTTTAGACCCGATGTTGGATGTCATAATCAGCAGCGTGTTTTTGAAGTCCACGGTGCGACCTTTGGCATCGGTTAAACGGCCGTCTTCCAATATTTGCAGGAGCATATTGAAGACATCGGGGTGGGCTTTTTCGATTTCGTCGAACAGCACGACGGTGTAAGGACGGCGGCGGACTGCTTCTGTGAGTTGGCCGCCTTCGTTGTAGCCGACGTAGCCCGGAGGGGAACCGATGAGTTTGGAGACGGTGTGACGTTCCATGTACTCCGACATATCCAGCCGAATCATCGCGTCTTCGGAACCGAAGAAGTAGCCGGCTAGGGCTTTGGTGAGTTCGGTTTTGCCGACGCCGGTGGGCCCGGAGAAGATGAAACTGGCGATCGGGCGATTGGGATTTTTCAAGCCGACGCGAGCGCGGCGGATGGCGCGGGAAACGGCTTTTACTGCTTCTTCCTGGCCGATCAAGCGCTGGTGCAAGGTATCTTCCATGTGCAGCAGCTTTTCGGATTCGGATTCGGTCAGTTTGTTGACCGGGACGCCCGTCCAGCTTGCCACGATTTGAGCGATGTCTTCTTCGGTGACTACTGGCGATGGGTCGGTTTCGCCGGTGCGGGCCGAGTCGGTTTTTTTGGCTTGGGAAATAGCGCGAATTTCGGCTTTGATCGTCATTTCTCGATCGCGCAATTCGCCGGCTTTGTCAAAGTCTTGAGAACGCACCGCTTCGTCTTTATCTTTGAGGACTTGGCGGAGTTCTTTGTCAAGTTCTTTGGCTGCGGGGGGCAGTTGGGAGTTGATCAGGCGGACTCTCGAACCTGCTTCGTCTACCAAGTCAATTGCTTTGTCTGGGAGGAAGCGGTCGGAGATGTACCGATGCGAGAGTTTGGCTGCTGCTTCCAGGGCCGTGTCCAAGATTTTCAGCTTGTGGTGCTGTTCGTAGCGTTCCCGCAGACCGAAGAGAATCTCGATCGTCTCTTCAACGGTGGGTTCGCCGACCATGACGGGCTGGAAGCGCCGCTCTAAGGCTGCATCGCGCTCGATGTGCTTGCGGTACTCGTCGAGGGTGGTAGCGCCGATACATTGGAGTTCGCCTCTTGCCAGAGCCGGCTTGAGGATGTTCGCTGCGTCGATCGCCCCTTCAGCCGCACCTGCACCGATCAAAGTGTGCACTTCGTCAATCACTAAAATGACATTACCCGCAGTGCGGATTTCGTCCATGATTTTTTTGAGGCGTTCTTCAAATTCGCCCCGGTATTTGGTACCGGCGACGAGCAAGCCGATATCGAGGGTGACGACGCGCTTGTCTTCCAGGATGTCTGGGATGTCATTGTTAGCGATGCGTTGGGCCAGGCCTTCGGCGATCGCGGTTTTGCCGACTCCGGGTTCCCCGATGAGCACCGGGTTATTTTTGGTGCGGCGACCGAGGATTTGAATTACCCGTTCGATTTCTTTTTGGCGTCCGACTACTGGGTCTAGTTTGCCATCGACCGCCATTTGAGTCAGGTTCGCTCCGAATTCATCGAGGGTTGGGGTTTTGGTGCGGGCACCTCCGCCAGTGGCTGCGACTTCTGCGGTTTCTCCCAGCATCCGAATCACTTGGGTGCGGACTTTCGACAAATCTACTCCCAGATTTTCTAAGACTCTAGCCGCTACTCCTTCACCTTCGCGGATCAAGCCCAGCAGCAGGTGTTCGGTACCTATATAGTTGTGTCCGAGTTGGCGAGCTTCTTCTAGGGATAGTTCTAGAACCCGCTTGGCGCGGGGAGTGAACGGAATTTCGACTGCTACGAAGCCGGAACCGCGGCCGATGATTTTTTCGACCTCAATCCGAGCGTCTTTGAGATTGACCCCCATTGATTTGAGGACTTTAGCTGCCACCCCGGTTCCTTCACCGATCAGACCCAGGAGGATCTGTTCTGTCCCTACGAAGTTGTGACCCAGGCGGCGAGCTTCTTCCTGGGCCAACATGATTACTTTTATTGCTTTTTCTGTGAAGCGTTCAAACATGATTTATTCCCATCACCTGCTGCTATGTGCCCGTTTCGAGGTCACGCTCGCATTTAAGGAGCGTTTGTGTTCTCGTAGGGACGCGGCATTGCCGTGTCCCTACTCGTACTGCTTATTCTAGCGCGACACTCCCAACCGATCTGCCGCACTCGGCTGCGGTTGCAGATTCCAGGCTCATGTTGCAGGGTGGCTTTCAACTGGGAAGACCCAAATGGTGGCTGACCTACAACCTCCCCTAGACTGCAAGAAGATTGCTCTTCTCGGCCTGTGCCCAACCTACGACTACGTATTGATGGATTCTAGCACAATCTTTTTGGCTGTCATGCAGGTGCAAAAGTGATAATTCTCGAAGTACAGGACGGGTTTTGTACAAAACTTATTAGTTAGATTCACGATCGATCCCCTAAACTCACTCTTAAGCTGCTGTCCATCTCAAGAATCTTTTGGTTGGCGAGGGAAAGAGCGAGCTGGGCTTTTTTTATCTAAAATTTTGTCTCAGATCCTTTGAAGATTTGGATGTTGTTCATGTTCTCAGTTGTGCGTAAGTCCTGCATCAATTAGTTAGTGTTGCTACACTCCGATGGTTGGGGTCAGACTATACTCAGCACGGTCAAAAAAAGTGCTTTCGCAGCAGAGTGCTTTTTGTCGTTAACCGATCGGACTTAAATCTCTCAAACTTTACAGTCACAAGAGAATCTAAATCTTGTTTATGAGTTCTAGCATTTGTCGCGAGCAATTCGGATTTTGCTCTTTAAAAAAATGCGTAATACTTTGAGTACAGACACTTTTATTGACAAATTTTTACAAGCTTTCTATCAAATTTAAGTTTGGTGAGCACGAGAAAATATCTAGTATTCAGTCGCACGCGGGAATGGGCTTTCAGGAAATCGCTAATAACCGCACTTCCGACAGTTTTTGATAACTGAGATGTTGCACCATTCTCAATAATCCTTTTACGAACAGGCTTTCCGACCAGTGAAGCGAGAAAATTCATCTCTGGCTTCACTGGTCGCAGAGCCCCTTCTTGAGAATGGTGCTAGATGTGAGTGATAACCAACCGTAGAAGAAGGGTTGCAGGGCGATCGGCAGGGGAGCATCTCATATTTGTAAAAATACTTCTTTTGGCTCCTTCCTTCTTCCTCTTTCCTTCTTCCTTCTTCCTCGCAGCCTCGGGCCCCGCAGCCTCGGGCCTCAAAACTCCAATTTCTAGCTTGGCTGCAAAACTGAGATGCTCCCATCGGCAGGAGGGTGGCGCTAACGATCGCACGATCGCTCAACCGAAAATCACGGGTTTCAGACTAGGAATTCACAACAGCCCGCACTATTGCAATCATGAAAAGCTTTGATACCAACCGGAGTAAATTCAATCTTTAGCATAGCTCTCTATTTTCTGGTAAACCGCGAGAAAGTGGACTACTTGGATTTTTTTACTTGGGGTGATTTTACCAGAAATTTTGCTGGACAAAAAGCACGGTCTTCGATCGTGCAAAGTATTGCGATCGGCACGGTCTATAACCGTGGTTTCGTGGTAAAGTGCTTTTGGTCGTTAACTGGTCTGACTTGAAAGTCTAAAACTTCAACGTTAGACAATCTAAATCATGTTTGAGGCGTAGTGAAAGTAAACCATGAACACTAGAAACTTAGATGACCCAGTAGAAAGTAGCGACAATGGATCGACGATCGAAGTTACAGGTAAATCCCAGGATGTAACCAGAGCTACTTCTGTCGCTTCACCAAAAGAATTAAATGCAGAACAGCTAGGACGTGTCTACTTTATTCGGCACGGTGAAAGTACCAGTAACGAACGCAATATTTTTGCAGGAGTTCTGGATGTTGACCTGACATCATTTGGCAGGTTGCAGGCACGCCGTGCAGGTGTTGACTTGAAGAAAAAAGGTACAAAGTTTGACGCAGTATATGTCTCTCACATGAGACGCGCGCGCCAAACCTGTGAAATCGCCCTTGCTGAAAGTCAAGCACTAAAGTCGCCAAATACCCCCGTTGAGATAGATCATCGAATTAGCGAGAAATCCTTTGGCATTTTTGCGGGTCGCAACCTAAATTTGCTGCGTCTAGCCCTGGGCTACGAAGGGTTCGAGGAAATGTTGCATTCACATAACGAAGCACCCCCGGCTGGCGAAAAGATTGCCCAAGTTTACGCTCGCGCTGCCCGTTTCTACGAAGACAAGGTTGTACCGCACTTAGAACGCGGTGAAACAGTTCTAGTAGTGTGCCACCAATATGTGTTGGAGCCTCTAGCACTTTATTTAAGCGGTTTACCGCCAACTGCTTACAAACACCTGAAACTCCCCAACGGTAAAGCTCTCAGCGGTGTGGATCTCGTCAAGTTTCGGGACAAGGAATCGGGCGGTGCCGCTTCGGTGCGGAAAGAGATCAACGATCTTTCAATTATGTGGGCGATTTTGATCTATGCCGCCGCCTTTTTGCTGGGAAGTTTGGTAGGGGCAATCAGCGGCGCAGCAGGAGCGATTCCGTCAGCGCTATTTCGATCGATAATTGTTGCGTGTCTTGCCGCTTCAACATTTTATACCTACCTGGACATCGACTTTGCCGCGAGTAAACGCAAAGTAACTTCAACTGTGAAGTATTTAGTTTACGGGTGGATGGCAGTGCGATGGGCTGTTGGCCTATTTTTAATATTTTCTGGACTTTTGTATCAGAGCGAAGCCGATTTGTACAAAGTTTTGTGGGTGCTGTTTTGGATGGTTCCACCAGCCCTGACTTCCCCAGTTTTATCGGTGCTTTGGGGCGGCAATCTTTATCCGTCGGCTCTGTTGTCAAGAACGCTATCAATCGTTGCTCCACTGGCGCTTCTGGCTACATTGAAGGTTGCCAATTTACCCATTAACGTTGACAGCCTGATATTTTTCGGTGTCATTCTAATTCTAGGTCTGGCAATACCGGGAGCGATCGCCCAGTTTTGGCGGGACAAATCTCCTGTAGAATCAAACCACCACAGTAAAAACTGGAAATTTATCGGCGTGCTTGCTGTTGCATTCATGGCTTTGGCCACCGGGTTTCAGTTTACTCCGGCAACCTTCATTTCGGATCTATTTTCTTCAACCGAGCCGAATCGATCGCTAGCTTGTCTGCAACAATTGGCAATTGCAACTTTGGTATTTGTCTTGATGCGCGTAGCAGCTACATTAACCTCAGTGTTTACAAAGGGCAAGCTAAGTAAGGCAGAAGCTCGGGATGCTTATATCCTGCTTGTGAACCCAAACTTTTTCCTTTGGGCCGCTCTTTTCATCGGTGTTAGTGCAACTACTTCGGATGTCAAGTATGCAGTTTTTTGGGCATCGCTGGGCTTTTTCTGCATACCCCTCGCCGAGCAGATCCTGTTTATGAACTCATTTGGCAATGACATACTGAGAGAAACACTGCGTTCTTCGAGAGTGGCAACAGAAGATATCAAAAAGCTGTTCCTGCAATTGGATACGGATGCAAGTAAGACGCTCGATCGAGCCGAAATTACGGAGTTGTTAGGGTTAATCGAAGATATGACAACAGGTGAACGCAGCTCTGAAGAAGTCAGAAGCTACGTCACTGATTATCTGTTCAACATTCTTGACAGCGATAAAAATGGCACTGTCGATTTAGCAGAGTTAGAAGAGTACGTATCAACCTATGGGTTAGTTGCTAACCTGAACGTCGTATCTGCTACTGTATCCCCTGTTGGAGCATAAGTGGGGATCGCCCATAGTTGATATTAATGGAAGCAACAGAATTTATAAAATTTCTGTTACTTCCAAGTTCAAGAGAGGAGCAATTTAGAGATTACTTTTATCCACTGTTCCTCCATTTTTCTATTTAAAAACCTAGTTCTGGAATGAACTTGTTAGATATCAAAATCGGGAGAATGCAGCAAATGTCACGTTATAAAATTCGATCAATTATCCTGACAGCAATCGTTTGTGTTGCCGTGGTATGGACGACTCCGGTGCGATCGCAGGAGCAAGAACAAGAGCCAGCTAAAGATGCCAACACTCCAAAGGTGGAACAAGTTGAACCAGAGAAACCAGCAGACCCCAAAGCAGCAACAACTACCAAAGATATTAATATTCCCGTCGATGAACTGAAAATCCTCCTGAAGCCGCTCACTCTCGAAGAACTCCGAGACGAGGCAGCAGCGTGGATGCTTGTACTCCAAAAAAAAGCCCACGAAATCAGCGAAGCTGAAGTTACCATCAAGCGCCAGAATCAAGCCATCAGCCAACAGCAAGAAGGCGTTGATGCCCTAGAAAAAGCCAAAAAAGCCCTCGAAGCAGCCGAGCAAGCTCAAAAAGGTGCTGCCCCTGGTTCACCGCAATATCTAGAAGGAACGAAAAAGGTAGAAGAAGCCAAAGAAAGCCTTAAAAAAGCTCAGTCAGCAGTTGAGAAATCGAAAACAACCAAAGCCGAATTAAAACAAGACGAGACATCGAATAAGACGCTGGAAAAAGCTCAAAAAACCGGCGACTTAGAAACAGCCAAACAAACTATCGATAAAATAAAGGCCGATCGAGATAAGACCGTTGCTGGATCTCTAGCTTATTCCGAGGCGACCAAAACGATCGAAAAACTAGAAGCAGCGATCAAAGTCTTCGAGTCGGCCCAAGAAGCTCAAAAAGGTGCCGATCCCGAGTCACCGGAATACCAGGAAGCCACCCAGCAGCTAGAAAAAGCCGACGAAGCCCTCAAACAACTGCTCAAAGAGATTGGGGGTACTTTAACAGAACAATCGTCCCAAGAGCTAGACAAGGCCACAGCCGCCGTTGAAAACACCGAAATTAAAAACAACGGGGAAGAGAAAGTTGCTGGGGAACCGGGAGTCGTCAACAACCAACAGAACCTCCAACAAAAACAACAGGAACTCAAAACAACGACGGAAAATTTGCAAAAGAGTACCGATGCGGAGTCCAAAGCAAAGAACCAACTCGTAGTGACTGTTACCGAACTCCAATCGCAGCTAACGGCGATCGAAGATCGCTTTAACGCCATCTTAGAAGAACTGGAGAAAAAAGGTGGCGATGCCAAGCCCTACCGCCAGTACACTCAAGCCGTTATGAGTATCGACGTAGATACCAAAGATACTCAAGGTTTGGGCGTGCGGCTTCTGGCTTGGGCAAAAGCTGAAGAAGGTGGCATGCGCTGGGTGGGCAATACAGGGAAGTTCGTCGGGATTGTGATTGTCTCCATCATTGTCTCTCAAATCCTCGGCGCGATCCTCTACCGACTGATGAAGCTATTCGGCGGCACATCGAGAATCATGCGCCAATTTATCGTGATGCTCGTCAAGCGCGGCGGGGTTGTGATCGGGTTTCTAGTGGCTCTGACAGCGCTGGAAGTCAGCCTCGGTCCAGTTTTAGCCCTGGTTGGGGGTTTGAGTTTCATTTTGGCGTTCGCCCTGCAAAGCAACCTGGGTAACATAGCCAGCGGCTTGATGATTATGGCTTACAAGCCCTTCGATGTCGGTGATGAAATCAAACTCGGCGAACTTTGGGGATGGGTAGAGTCCATCACCTTAGCTAACACGAAAATCAAAGGCCTTGACGGTCAGATGTTTAACGTTCCCAACAACACGGTTTGGGGCGACACTATCGAAAACCTGAGTCACAGTGAAACTCGCAAATTTACACACTGGTTGCGGATTGGCTTTGAGGAAGACTTGGCGAAGGTGGAGCAATTGCTCGTAGAAATTCTCAAATCCCATCCCAAAGTTTTAGCAGCTCCAGCCCCCAGCACGCAAGTGTGGAGCATTGAGGACTATTACATCAGTTTGAAGGCTGATGGGTGGGTGAACAAAGAAGATTTTTGGACAGTCCATTCTGACGTGATCCGGATGATTCGGCAACGGTTCTACAAAGAGGGTATCCAACTTGCTGCTATCCCCAAAAGTATGGATGTAGGAGAACCAGATAATAGTAATGGCAACATTCCCTATCTTGTTTCGGAAACCTCTGTGCATCCGGGTGCAGGCTCGGTTTCCGAAAGCCCTACAATCAGATGAATGCGATCGATGCTGACGGACTCTTTGGTTCAACGATCGAGAAAAGATGACCTAGCCAGAGATTTGGGTTGAGCCTAAGTGCAACCCAACTTGTACAGCGTATTCCAGGTTTATGAAGTAGTAGGGACACGGCGCCGTGCCCTTCTTCGTGTCAACTTAACGTCAAACGTAGTCACAGACAGTTGTTTGACGATTAGGACCATATCCCCCCTAGCCCCCCTTAATAAGGGGGGGACTGGAAACGTCTTCAAGTCCCCCTTATTAAGGGGGATTTAGGGGGATCGAGACTAGGCTAAAAGCGAGATCGATCGAGGGTTTTAGTCTTAAGTTGACACCAATCGGCACGGCGCCGTGTCCTGACTGTGGGTAATATTAATTCCGATGCTACCGGAGTTGATATTATCACTAATTTACCGGACATGATATTACTGGAGCTGGATACATAGCGTCTATTTTTGGGATTGGTAGACGTTTCTTAATTTATCGGAGAAATTAAGAAACGTGTGGAGAAATTAAGAAACGTATCAGGCGTATTTAGGCGAAAAATTAAATGCGATAGTTGAAAGCTCAGACAGCGATCGCAACAATATTAACTTTAAGCGATCGCCCTAACTGCCATTTACTTTTAGGAGCCAAAAGAAGGTATACTAGGCATCGCTTGCAAGGCCCAAAAAGCAACTGGAATACAACTTATTTTCACTCTCTGATACCTCCGTATCACAAATATTTTTATGCGATCGCTCAATCAGCTCAATCGATTCAGTGTCCGTACCAAGCTCATCATCATGCTGCTGGTAGTCAGCCTTTGCTCGATGTTGGCAAGTACCTTTATTTGCTCCCGAGCAGGGCAACAGCTCCTCGAACAGCGGGTATTTAACCAGTTAACGAGTCTCCGGGGTATCAGAGGTGAGGAAGTCGAGCGATATTTTAAATTTCTGGTTCAGCACACCCAGACGCTCAGTGATGGTGATATGTTCATCAATGCGATGAAGGATTACAAGCGAGCTTTTGATGAACTCGCTACGGTGAACGTACCCAAGGCGTATGATGACAAGATCGCTCAGTTCTACCGCAATGAGTATGTTCCAAAACTCCAAAAGACGATGGAGGCTCCGCCGGTTCCCGAAACCTTCTTTCCTAAAAGCCCTGCGGCCCGTTACCTCCAGTATCACTACCTTGCCAATAACCCCTATCCAATTGGTGAGAAGAGCAAGCTAGATGACCCGAAAGATGGCAGTACCTACACCCGCGTTAACGTTCGCTACAACCCGAAGTTCACCAACATCGCCGAACGCTTCGGTTACTACGACATCTACCTGCTTGATATGAGTGGGAATGTCGTTTACCTACTTTCTAACGAGGGTGACTTCGCCTCTAACCTGCTTACGGGGCCGGTTGCTGATAGTAACTTTGTCCAAGCATTTAAAGATGCTCGCAGCTCTAATAGCACGGCTTTCGTCAAAATCGTTGATTTCCAACCTTACATCTATTCTTACAATGTGCCATCGGCTTTTATCGCCTCCCCCATTTTTGATGGAGCGCAGATGATTGGCGTGTTGGCGTTCCAACTTCCAGCAGATCGGCTCAGCGACGTTGTGAATGGCTACGGCAAATGGAAGGAGAATGGATTGGGCGACACCGGGGAAACTTATCTGGTGGGGCAAGATCAACTGATGCGATCGAAATCGCGATTCTTGATAGAAGATCGAGAGAATTTTATCAAATCGCTCTCCGAGAGCGGGCTGCCTGAATCCAGCGTCAAAAAAATCCGCGACATTGACACGACGATTCTGTTTTTGCCTGCCAATGTTGACGGCGTGAAGCAGGCATTGTTTGGCAAATCCGTGCTGCTGCGCAACAAGGATTATCGGGGCAGCGACGTGCTGGGTGCCTATGCACCGGTAGAAGTCGATGGGTTGCGATGGGCGATCGCCGCAGAAATAGATATCAGTGAAGCCTTCGCTCCGATCGGCACATTTCAACGAGAGGTAGCAGTTGCGGCCGCTGCGATCGTGGTGATTGTCACCCTAGTGGCGATGTGGTTGGCAAGGCTGTTTGTCTCGCCGATCGATCGCATGATCGCCAGCACGAAAAAGATCGAGTCTGGCGACGGAAATTCGATGGTGGAATCGGGAACGCGGGATGAATTTGGCGATTTGGAGAGGTCATTCAACGAGAGGGTTTACGCGCTGCGAAGCCACATCCGACAGGTCGAACAGCAAAACGCTGAGAACCAAGGTCTGATTGACCTGCTGCTGCCTGCTAAGATTGCCAAGCGGATCAAACAGGGAGAGGGTGTGATCGCTGACCCCTTTTCCGGTGTCAGCATTTTGTTTACGGATCTGCACCGATTTAGCAAGCTGTTTGGATCGTTAACTGCTGAAGAGGTAGTTTTTCTGCTGGATGAGTTGGTCGATGCCTTCGATGACTTGGCAGACAAACACGGTCTGGAGAAAATTAAAACAATGGGCGATGGATACATGGCAGTCTGCGGACTATCTGTTTCTCGCCTAGATAGCGACAAGCGGGCGATCGATTGTGCATTGGAAATGCTGGCCCACGTGCGTCGCTTCAACTACGAACGCGGTTTGAACTTGGATCTGCGAATTGGGATCAATATGGGGGATTTGATTTCAGGTATTGTGGGCAAGAGCCGTTACGTGTATGACGTTTGGGGCGAGACGGTCAACATTGCCCACCGGCTAAAGGCAGCTTGTCCGCCCGGAAGCATTTTGGTTTCTGAATATGTCCGGGAGCGCTTGTCTGACCTCTACGAGTTCGAGCAAGTTGAGATCCTGGAGGCACTCGACAAGGAACCGCTGATAGCTTGGGAACTGCGATACAACCGCCTAGCCACTGACGATCGCTCGGAACAATCAAATAATTATGACGCGGCTCAAAATGCGACAACTGTTGGGGGCAACCGTGCTGTCTTGGCGAATGTGCCAGATCGATCGGGTGAGGGAGCGATCGCTACTTTGAACACATCTGGCGATCGGGCAACAAAATCGCGAGATGAAGCCCTCGTCAAACCACAAAACGAGAGTGAAGGAATCGAGTAAACCGTGTGTAGTTGGAGATGTTTTCAGATGGGTAACTTGAACTTGCAAGAACCTTGGTTGATCTGGGTAATCGTTTTAGGCATTGGGTTTCCACTGAGCGTGATTCTCTTGGGAGAGGTGATTCAGCGATTAAAACGGCAGAAAAATCCCCTGGCATCAACCTTGCAGACGGTGAAAAACCTCGTCTTGCCATCTTTTGCGTTAATGATTTTTGTTCGAGAAGTCTTCAAGTTAGATCCAGAAGCAACGCTGGTTAAAGTTATCCAAACGCTGTTTTGGATATGTGTGATCAACGCGGCGCTTTCTCTGATTAACGCATTGTTGTTCGAGCAGGCAGAAGCGGACACTTGGCGGGGACGGATGCCCAAACTACTGGTTGACCTTTGCCGGGTTGTGTCCATTCTCATCGGCGGGGCGATCGTCCTGTCGCAAGTTTGGGGGGCTGACTTGGCAGGGCTTGCCACCGCATTGGGTGTTACTTCGATCGTTCTCGGTTTAGCGCTGCAAGACCCGTTGGGCAGCATCTTGACGGGAATTATGCTGTTATTTGAGCGTCCGTTTAATATCGGGGATTGGCTCAAGGTGGGGGACGCTGAAGGTCAGGTGATTGACATGAACTGGCGGGCAGTTCGCTTGCTGACTGAAGATAGGCAAGTATTTATCGTTCCGCATCAGATACTGGGAAAGGAAGTGATTTGTAATCACACCGCACCCGATCGGATTTATTTTGGAAGCATTAAAGTTGGCTTCTCCTACGACAATCCTCCCAATGTAGTGAGGCAAGTCCTTTTCAATACCGCCTTATCTATTCCGGGAATCTTGGCAGAACCCGAGCCCGATGCTCAAACGATATCTTACGATGACTTTGTGATTACCTATGAAGTAGGATTCTTCGTCAAAGATTATCTACAGATTGGGTCGGCGCAAAACGAATTTATGACACGCATTTGGTATGCAGCACGGCGCAACAATCTCACACTGTATCACTACCAATACAAAGGTGCCGTGGAGTCTGCAGCTAGCAAGACAGATAGTACCGCAAGCAAGTTGAGTAAAGGATTTTCCTCGATTCCTGCTTTGATCCCAATTACTAAGGAGCAAAGTAGTTTAGATGAACTGACGAAGGGAACAATAGTAGAGCATTTTGGCACAGGAGAAACCGCTATCCGCCAAGGCAACCGGGTTTTCTCTATGTACATCATTATTGCGGGGGAGGCGGTAATGACCGTCTTGAATGATGCAGGTGAAGAACTGGAGGTTGTCAAGCTGTCGCGGGGCGAGTTCTTTGGAGTAATGGCGCTGTTCAGTCGGGAACCAAGTCCGGTATCGATTACGGCGGTGGAGGATATGGAGGTGATGGCGATCGATGCAGATGCAGTCAATGCCCTGATCGAACGACAACCTACCTTATCGCGTGAAATTGCTCAGGTAATAGAGATGCGAAGACACGCCATTAATGTAGCGCAACGGACTAACCGTCATGAGAAACTCTCTATTCAAAATCAGCTAGAAGAAGATATGCGATCGCACCCAAATATAACACTTTCAAAAAACAACACTTAACCAAATCAACTGTCATTTTTATTGCCTGTGTAAAGAGGGCAGCGATGACCTATTTTCTCCAAAGTAGCATCGGAATGATACCGAGGACACGGCACGGCGCCGTGTCCCTACCGCGATTAATTGTAGGGACACGGCATTGGGAGCATCTCATATTTGTAAAAACACTTCTTCTGGCTCCTTCCTTCTTCTGGCTCCTTCCTTCTTCCTCTTTCCTCCTGCCCCGCAGCAAGAGAGCCTTAAAACTCCAATTTCTAGCTTAACTGCTTTCATTGAGATGCTCCCCACGGCATTGCACTCGCGGTGTCCTGACTGTGGGTAATATTAATTCCGATGCTACCGGATTTCATATAACAGGTTCCAGCAACTCTATTTAGAAAAAGCTCGCTCTCAATATCCGCTCAAATTCAGTAATTGAGAAAAGACTCTGGCTGATTGACAAAATGCGATCGCACCGCAGGATAGTCGCTGAGCTGGAATCGTTTTATTGAAGTTAGGACTTACGCATTGACAAACAACATTATCTATGCGTTCTAGATCGTGCCATTACTATTAAGATTAGCAAAAATATGCTCACGTACAACTAAAGTAAAGAGATTCCGTTGTACTTCATACCAATTGCTAATTATTTTTTCAACGCGCATAAACTCCAGCCTAACAAAAGCTTGAAGTGAACAAAAGATGTGAGTCTTGATTGCATGAGTATCTCTAACCATGAACCGACAAATTCCACAGACTTGTTTTATGGCTCGATGAAAGGTTTCAATTCCCCAATGGGTATCATGAATTGTCATAAATTCATTTCTAGTTATATCCTTAATTTTTTCCTCATCTGGAAGATACAAAATATAATGTAAGCGAGTCTTCTTTTTTAAAGTCGCACCTTTACAACTTGACAAATCCAAATTCTTTCAGATGAGTTCTCAATCCAGACTCTGGAATTACCAGATTCCTTACTTGGCAATACTTATGTGGCTCGTTTGAGACAGTTCTGTTTTTTTCAATTCCGAATAGAAAACCCACTTTCTGGTTTTTTAGAAATTTTAAGTTTTCTACTCCTGAATACCAACTGTCTCCTGTCACTATTCTTGGCTTGACTCCCCAGCTTATTATTTCACTTACCATCTCTCTAAAATAATCGTTTTTTGTTTTCCCCTCTTTTTTGTCATATATTCTGTAATTGATGGGCACTGAATTACCATTAATATCACTGTAATATAGAGTGATTAAATTTAACCCAATAATTGTTTTATGGGCTTTTCCTGACCAAAAATAACTGATTAACTCTGCATTTTTCGGGTCGCTGTAAATCTTTTCTATAACAGTATCGTCTACACTTAGTATTCCTCCTACCAAGTTAATAATTTTCACGCATTATCTTGAATAAATCTTTCGGTTCATATCGCTCTCTCAATAAAAAGCGATTCACACTATCATGTGAAACGTCTCCCAATATTTCTGATAACCTGCTACAACCTCCAAACTTTGGCTCTGACAGTAAAAATAAGGTGTATAGGTCTAGATTGCATTGCGCTGTGGATGGTAAGCGTGATTTCTCTGATTGTCCGATACCTAGAAAGTAGACGACCTATATTTATCAATGCACTATTATGTTATTCTGTCAAGGCGTAACTCCTAGAAGTGTTGCTGCTGACTTGAAGGGCGATCGCGGGGGAGCATCTCATATTTGTAAAAACACTTCTTCTTGCTCCTTTCTTCTTCCTCTTTCCTCCTGCCTCCTGCCTCAAAACTCCTGCCTCAAAACTCCAATTTCTAGCTTGGCTGCTTTCATTGAGATGCTCCCGATCGCGGCCTTGATACTAATCCCGGAGTTTGATACAATCATCCCTTACCTGAGCAATCTTTCCGAGGTCGGATGGGATGACCAATCTATCCCATACCTTACCCGCAGCCACGCATAACTTTGAGGAAGCTCGCTACTGGGACGAAATCATCATCGACGAGCTGAACGCAGCTACAGGGGTACTTTCTTCTGTTCCGGTAATTTGACTCACCATGCTGAATTCAATATTCGGTTTAATGTTGAAGCTGCTCAGGCAGTATTTGACAGCCGAGATGATATTGTTGAAAAGGGCAAAAGCGCGGGTTGAAACAAAGGGAAAGTAGGCACTGGGACACACATCGATCTATCATCGTCCTGCACCGAAAACAGGAGCCAATGCCTAGATAGCGTTACAGGTAAATGAGAGCAAATTTCTTACCCGCTTCATGGAAAATTTGAAGCAGCTATTCACAGCCCCCGTTCTTTCGTGAAGGCAAGATACCCAGCTTCTCTAAGCAGTCGGGTATCTGAACCGCACAGGCAAAATTAAACGTGTTAGTTTCACAAAGGTAAAAAATCATGGCGACGACAGAACGGTTTAAAAAGTTCACGATTTTGCATTCCAATGATATGCACGGAGACTTTCTGGCAGAGGCTGGGGGTGAAGAGGGTCATCTGATTGGTGGAGTATCGCTGCTTTCGGGCTATATCAATCAGGTACGCCAGGAAGAGAAAAACGTACTGTTTGTGATTTCAGGTGACATGGTTCAGGGATCTCTGATTGATAAGGAATATAGAGGTCTTTCCACCATAGAGATTATGAATTACCTCGCTCCAGATGTAGTAACTCTGGGGAATCACGAATTGGATTATGGGTTGCCTCACTTACTCTTCTTGGAAAAAATGGCAAATTTTCCGATCGTGAATGCCAACTTGTATATCAAAAAGTACAACAAACGGTTGATGAATCCATATATCATCCTCAATGTAGATGGATTTGATATTATGTTCATCGGGATTGTCACGGAAGAAGTTCTCAAATCATTGAAACTGGATACCAGTATTGGTACATTTGTAAGTCTTGAAGATGCTGCTTTAGAAGTTGGTAAAATTTGCAACGCCTACAAAAACCAGGACATTGACCTGACAGTCCTCATGACACACATCGGTTTTGAAGAGGATAAAAAACTAGCGGCGTTGCTAAATCCAGAATGGGGTGTCGATATGATCATTGGCGGACACTCCCATACAATCCTAGAACAACCAGCCCAAGTTAACGACATTCTGATCGCACAAGCAGGAGTAGGCACAGACCAAATTGGACGTTTCGATATAGTAGTAGATGACGATACTAACAGCATTGTTGAATGGAAGTGGCAACTCCTGCCTGTAGATAATAATCTCGCCGTGCCAGATCCAGAAATCGAAAAGCTGATTGCGACTTTCCAAGAACAGGTCGATCGCAAATATAATCGACTAATTGGACGATTAGCACGTCAACTGACCCATCCTAAGCGTGAAGAAGAAACTGATTTGGGTAACTTAATTGCTGATATTGTTGCCCAACTCGATAACTTTGACGTGGTTATGATAGGAAGTGCTTCAATCCGCGGCACACAATTAGGCCCTCTAGTTACATTGAGCGACCTTAAAATAGTTCTTCCTTACGACGGTGTACTTTATAAACTTAAAGTTACAGGCGTACAGCTCACTCAGATATTCGCATATATTATGAGACTGGAAAACAGAATGTCTGAGGATAGTTGTTGTTTTCAGGTCAGCAAAGGTATTCAGGCAGTTTACAGTGATTCCCAAAGTCAGCTTGAATCTTTGAGCATTAATGGACAGCCGGTACAAGCCGATACTAAATACACTATCTGTGTAGAGGAATTTCATTACAAAAATTCTCTACAGAGTCTAGGCATAACAATTGAAGAATTGACAAAACTAGACAACGCAAAGGTAGTTTCAACATCCTTCCACGATGTCCTTGAAGAATTCTTTAGCCATCATCAAAATCTTAACAGCCATATCGAAGGAAGATTGATCTACAAGTAGATGGGCGATCGCGGCAGCCGATCGCGTATCCGAATGCAGTAAAAAGAGTGAATGGAATTCCCATGTACGCAGACTCAACCCGCCTATGGGACGAGGGTTTGTATACCCCAAATTTCCGTTGCACTCGGTATATTTGCGATCGTCGGGATGCTGCAGTTGCGCGCCAATTTTACAGATTCATTTATGGGATTTCTCCTTCTGTATTATTCTAAAAAATCGCTCTTTTGAAATAATATATAATCAGGGAGGAGCTCTCTGAAACGTGTAAAGTTGCAAAAAGCGACATTCAGTGAACAAGAAGTGGAGAATCTGTGGAAAGCTTTCAAAGCGTTTGATGAAGACGGCAGGGTGCCGTCTCACTATCTCACTAGAGGAACTGGGGCAGCTCAAAGAGGTGGGAGTTTACCCCAGCGACACTGAGCTGGGGGACACGCTCAAAGAGGTGGACTTTGACTTGTCAGGCAGTATCGATTTTGAGGAATTCAAAACGGTGATGCTGTCCAATCCACATTCTGCAGGTACGATTGCAAAATCCAGTCTTTTTATCAAGATGAGAAATATTGAAGCGTCTGATATTAGAATACTCCGGACTATTTTCAAATAGGGATGCGACTGTTGCCCCGGCTACTCCCTCGGTAGCGGCTGCTTCTAAAGCTGCTAAAAAAAAGAAAAGATGATCATTTGACTGTTGGGAATTCGCCAACCATATCCGTATCCCGGCAATACCTATGTGCCCACTGGGAGGTGTGTTAACTCACCTTTATGACGAAATGTTAAAACTCTGTGCATTAATGCAGTAGGTATGATTTAATTTAAATCGTTGAAAGTTAATGATTAATCGGCAATTAATATTTTTTAGCTATGTATTCATCTACTATAGACTCTTACTACAATAACCCTTTTCCCTTTCATGTTCGCATGATGGATTTAATATCACAACTCCAATTGCGAGGTGACGAAAAAATTCTAGACGTAGGATGTGGAGACGGGAGAATAACGGCAGAAATTTCAAAATTATTGCCCCAAGGTTATGTTATTGGTAGTGATATTTTTCCGGAAGTTATAGAGTTTGCTAAAAATAAGTTCGATCGCCAAAATCACCCGAATTTAGAATTTCAAGTAGGCGATGTGAGAAGCCTTGAATTTGAAAATTCATTTGACGTGATTGTTTCTTGTGGAGCTCTTCATTATATCCACAATCATATCCCCGTGCTGACAAGGTTTAAAGAAGCGCTCAAGCCTTCAGGGAAAATTTTACTATCGTTTTTAGGTGAAGGCTCTAACAAGTCTTTTCATTTTGTGTTGCAAGAATTACTCCTGGATAATAAATGGAAAGAATTAAATAATCTTAGTTATCAGTTTTATTCTACTGCAGAATATAGAGAAATGTTAAAAGCTGTGGGATTTAGTACAAATAGCGTAGAAATTTATTCCTATCCGTTAAAAAATAATAATAGCAAAACAGAAATAAAGCAACAAGTTGAAAAAGTTTGGTTTTCTTTGAGTACTAGAATACCTCCAGAAATTTACGATACTTTTCTTGAGGAGTTAGTAAGTATTTATATGGAACGCAATCCTCCCAACCAGAGCGGTTTAATTGAAAGTAAAGCAGAATGGTTAGAAATTCAAGCAACGGTAATGTCGTAAGAAAATAATTGTTTCTGTCTGGTACATTACAATGAACCGCTACCTTAAAACAAGTAGACAGATATTAACAAAGTAAATGTACGGTGGCTCAGATGTTTGCCGCTTAGGGATGAGAGTTAAATAAAATCCACTTTTCATGAGTGTTGTGGGATGGGCGTCCCGCCGGTCCCCGATAGACGGGCGGGACGCCCATCCCACAAGAAAAAAGGGAAATTATTTAATTGACGATCCTTATTGACAATAGATTTGAAGGTTCCCCGATCGCCATTCGCTACAACCCTTACCCTGCAAGTCTTGGTTTGAACCAGTTTTGATAAGCCAACCCGATCGCCCTTCACAACGGTTCGTTATCGATAGCGTCATCCTAAAAGATTTACTTATCAATCAAATTTAATAATTGTTTTATAATTTACGCAAGAGTACGGTAGAGTTAATTATCAAGCCAAGGAAACGTGCGGCTCGCAAAAAGTGAGTTCACACAACTCGGCCGATCGAAATATCGATATTAATCAAATAAGTCAAATCAGCAGGGTAGTTTAAAGACTTATGCTAGCAATAAATCTTTAGCTCCCTCCTGCCAACCTGCGCTCAAAACAGTTCGCTCAACCCGATTAGCGAACAGAAAAAAAGCGCCTTGATAAACTTCAGTGAATGTTGTTACAGAAGATTATGAATTGCAGCGAGGCTAGGCTATGACAAGATTTTCAGATGAATTTTCGGCGCTTTCTCGGCGTAAATTTATCCTCACAGCAGGTGCATCTGCCCTGGGTTCAATACTGCTCAAAGGCTGTTTGGGAAATCCCCCAGAACCCGGTGCAACTGCCGGTGCTGACGGCGCAATACCCGCGGCTACCTCAGTAGTGGCTGTTGCCAACGAGAAAAGAGTCGAAGGAATTGAAAGCACTAAAATCACATTGGGATATATCCCGATCGTCGAAGCAGCACCTTTAATCATTGCCCAAGAAAAAGGCTTTTTTGCCAAATACGGCATGACCGAAGTCACGATTGCCAAGCAAGCAAACTGGGGTTCGGCAAGAGATAACGTAGAAATCGGATCTGCCGGCGGCGGCATTGACGGCGGCCAGTGGCAAATGCCGATGCCTTATCTAATTAGTAAAGGCCTGATTACCAAAAACAGCGTCCAAATCCCGATGTATGTTCTAGCCCAGTTGAACACTCAGGGAAATGGAATTGCGATCGCAGCCAAACACCAAGGTAAAGGCATCGGACTTAAACTAGATCGAGCAGCCCAAGACTACATCAAAGGCCTCAAACAAGCAGGTACTCCCTTCAAAGCAGCCTACACCTTCCCCAAAGTCAACCAAGACTTGTGGATTCGGTACTGGCTGGCAGCTAACGGCATCAATCCCGATACAGATGTCGAACTGCTAACAGTACCGGCCGCCCAAACCGTGGCCAACATGAAAACCGGCAGCATGGACGGTTTCAGCACCGGCGACCCCTGGCCGCTGCGGATTGTCAAAGAAAACATCGGCTTCATGTCCGCCCTCACCTCCGAAATCTGGAAAGCACATCCAGAGGAATATCTAGCAATTCGCAGCGACTGGGTAGACAAACACCCGAAAGCCACCGAAGCCTTACTCGCAGGACTAATTGAGGCACAGCAGTGGTGCGACAAGCCCGAACATCGCGCCGAATTAGTCGCCATTGTTTCTGGAAGAAACTTCTTTGACGTATCTCCGACGGTTTTGACGCCTCCCTATGAAGGCAAGTATGTCATGGGCGACGGCAAACCAGACATCAACGACTTCAAAAGCAGTCCGCTGTACTGGAAAGACGACATCGGCAACGTTTCCTATCCCTACAAGAGTCACGATTTGTGGTTCTTAACCGAAAGCGTTCGCTGGGGTTTCCTGCCAACAACAACCTTGGCAGATGCTAAGACAGTCATCGATAAAGTCAACCGAGAAGATTTGTGGAAAGCCGCAGCAAAATTAGCCGGAGTTGCTGATGCTGACATTCCGAAAAGTACGTCTCGCGGCGTTGAGAAGTTCTTTGACGGCACAGAATTTAATCCGGCTCAGCCAGAAGCTTACCTCAAGAGTTTGGCAATTAAAAAAGTGTGATGGGGTCTTAGGTTCGCATAATTTAGTCTCGAAAAAAACAGCAGAAACATAGGAGATTATCAAGATGGCTGTCAGCACAAATCGGAGAGGCGGAGTCGATGTCCAAGGATCGTTTGGCGAATTTTGGAAGAAAAATTCCCCGAATATCTTGCCGCCAATTTTGGGAGTAATTGGATTTCTGTTGGTTTGGCAGTTCCTGTCGAGTTTGGGAATTATCAAATTGCCCGGACCCCTCAGCGTTTGGACTGACGAACGGACGCGGATACTGTTGATGTATCCTTTTATGAACTCCAAAACCTACGGAGTCGGCTTATTTTGGCAGACTTTGGCTAGTTTGGAACGGGTGGCAAAAGGCTACACTCTCGCGGCCGCTGTGGGAATCAGCATGGGAGTTGTGGTAGGTACGAATCCCTTCTTGAACAAGGCTTTAGATCCGATTTTCCAGTTTTTGCGGATGGTGGCGCCTTTGGCTTGGGTGCCGATCGCCCTGGCTGCACTGCAACAAAACGAACCTGCTGCTTTGTTCGTGATTTTTATCACTTCAGTTTGGCCGATTTTAATCAACACGGCTGAAGGTGTTCGCCAAATTCCCGACGATTACAACAACGTGGCGAAAGTGCTGCAACTTTCTCGTCAGGAATATTACATGAATATTTTGTTTCCGTCGGCGCTTCCTTATATCTTCACAGGATTGAGAATTGCGATCGGTTTGGCTTGGCTGGCGATTATTGCTGCGGAAATCGTGATGTCTGGGATTACGGGTATCGGCTTCTTTATTTGGAATGCTTACCAGCAAAACTACATCAGCGAAATTCTGTTAGCGGTGTTCTACATTGGGGCTGTTGGTTTGTTGCTCGATCGGCTGATGGCTTGGTTGCAGCAAAAGATTGCTCCCCCTCAAGGAAAGTAGCTAATTAGATATGTTGACTGTTGACTGTTGACTGTTGACTGTTGACTGTTACAGCAATTACGAACTCCCAGGCTGAAAAACCTTTTTTTAAAACTCTTGTTAATGGATTAAAAGAAGTCTTTTGGCTGGTTGAAAAAACAGGTTGTTGTATCCAGTCATGTATTAACTATTAGCTGTTATATCAACAGCGAACAGCGAACAGTTAACAGTCAACAGTCAACAGTAAAATAACACACCTACAAAAAAGGCAAGAAAATCATGTCTGTTTTGATTGCAGTAGAACAAGTTGAAAAAGTTTTTAATTTGTCAGACGGTGGCACATACATAGCCCTCAAAGGCATAGATCTGGAAATTAAAAAAGGCGAATTTATCTCATTGATTGGACACTCGGGCTGCGGCAAATCTACGCTGCTCAATATGGTGGCAGGTTTGGATTTGCCGACATCCGGATTGGTGACAATTGACGGGCAAAGAATCACCCAGCCAGGCCCCGATCGCATGGTAGTATTCCAAAACTATTCCCTGCTACCTTGGCGGACGGTCAGAGAAAACATTACTCTAGCTGTAGATTCGGTGATGAGCGGCTTACCCAAGGCCGAACGCCTCGAAATCATCCAAAAACACATCGATATGGTGGGCTTGACGCCCCACGCCGAGAAGCAACCCGCACTGCTGTCGGGCGGACAAAAACAGCGCGTGGCGATCGCCCGTGCTCTGGCCCTGCGCCCTAAACTGTTACTCTTAGACGAACCCTTCGGCGCTTTGGATGCTTTGACTCGCGGCAACTTGCAAGAAAAGTTGATGGAAATTTGCCAAGAGTACGAAATCAGCGCCCTGATGGTAACGCACGACGTGGATGAGGCCGTGTTGCTGAGCGATCGCATCGTCATGCTCACCAACGGCCCAGAATCGAAGATTGGCGGCATTCTCGAAGTAGACATCCCCCGCCCCCGCAAACGGATGGAAGTAGTCTCACACCCCAGCTACTACGCTCTACGTAGCGAAATGATTTACTTCCTCAACCAGCAGAAGCGCGTTAAAAAACTGCGGGCACGGAAAGTACCCGCGATCGCCCGCCACGGGCTGGAAAAAGTCAACCTCGAACTCGGCTTTATTCCGCTGGCAGCCTGCGCTCCCCTCGCTGTCGCCAAAGAAAAAGGCTTTTTTGCCAAGCACGGTCTCGATGAAGTCCACCTCGTGCGGGAAACAAGCTGGCGCGGCATCGTAGACGGCATCGCCGCAGGTTACTTAGACGCAGCTCAAATGCCCTCTGGGATGGCGATGTGGTTGAGCTTGGGGGGCCACCAAGAGAAGCCGATTCCGACAGTTACAGCCCTCACCATGAGCCGCAATGGCAACGGAATTACCCTCGCGAGGCGCTTTTACGACCAAGGGATCTACACTCTGGCAGACTTTAAAAAAATGCTCCAGAGAACGCCCGCGCAAACGCACCGCATGGGCATCGTCCACCCTTCTTCGATGCACAACCTGTTGCTGCGTTACTGGCTGGCTTCCGGCGGCATTGACCCGGATCGCGATGTGTTGCTGAAAAATATCCCACCGGCTCAGATGATTGTTGACTTGCAGGGTGGCACTATTGACGGTTTCTGCGTCGGCGAACCTTGGAATTTGCGGGCCTCAATGGAAGGAGTCGGCTTTACGGTGGCGACAGATTTGGAACTGTGGCCCGGACACCCCGCGAAAATTCTCGGAGTTCGGGAAGACTGGGCAAATGCTTATCCCAACACTCACATTGCTCTGGTCAAAGCTTTGCTGGAAGCTTGCCACTATTGCGCCGATCCAAATCACGCCCAAGAGGTTTCGGAAATTGTCGCGGGAAGGGAGTACGTCGCCACCGACAAGAGTTACATCCAACTAGGCGACCCGAAATCTGTTGCTTGCAACCTCGATACTCCGATGCGGGAATACGCCCACCACTTGTTTTCTGGAGAGGGGGTGAATCGCCCGAGCCGCACCGAACAACTCTGGCACATGGTGCAGATGGCGCGCTGGGGCGATACTGTGTTCCCGCGCAACTGGGTGGAAATTCTGGAACGGGTGGTGCGAGTCGGTGCGTTCAGCACGGCGGCGCGAGAGCTGGGGATGGCTGATATTAATTACACTCGCGGTTCTCTCAGCTTGTTTGACGGCTCGGTGTTTAATGCTGACGATCCGATCGGCTATCTCAACAATCTGGCGATTAAACGCGATTTCACGATGGCTGAAGTTGTACTCGATTCTGGCCGCAGAGCTGCTTAGAGCGGTTTTTAGTTCGATAAAAACAGGGTAATTGCTAATTGTTAGTTGTTAGTTTTTAAGTGCTAATTGCTAGTGAGCAATTCCCTCTTCATGACCTCCGTTACATCCGTTAAATCCCGTACATTGCTCGTTGCCGAACTTCCTTCTTCCTTCGCAAATCACCCACTCACAATTTCCTAAACCCATGCTCAATACCACTAAAAACCAGGGGAACACCAAAACTGAAATCCAGCGGGGAAAAGGCCGCCGCCAACCTTTTTTGGTGATGGAGAATGTTTACAAAGAATATCCAAACGGTTACAGGGCTTTAGAAAACGTCAATCTGAATGTAGCTGAGGGAGAGTTTATTACTCTGATCGGACACTCGGGCTGCGGCAAATCAACACTGTTAAATATGGTGTCGGGTTTTAGCCATCCCAGCCAGGGCACCGTGACGATTAACGGGCAGCGGATTACGAAGCCGGGCCCCGATCGCATGGTGGTGTTTCAGGGTTACGCTTTGCTGCCTTGGCGAACGGTGTTTGAAAATGTTTATTTGGCGGTTAACTCTGTATTTCCGAATAAGTCGAAGGTCGAAAAAAATGCGATCGTCAATGAGCATTTGGCGATGGTGGGATTGACAGAAGCTGCCCAGAAAAGACCGCCGCAAATTTCGGGGGGGATGAAGCAGCGGGTTTCGATCGCCCGCGCTTTGGCAATTCGCCCGAAAGTGCTGATTTTAGACGAACCTTTTGGTGCTCTGGACGCAATTACTAAGGAGGAATTGCAAGAAGAGTTGCTGAAAATCTGGAACGATCACCGCTGTACGGTGTTGATGATTACTCACGATATTGACGAAGCGCTGTTTTTGGCCGATCGACTGGTGATGATGACTAACGGCCCGTCGGCGACAATTGGCGAAGTTTTGGAGATTCCTTTTCCGCGTCCGCGCGATCGGGTTCAAATGATGGAAGATCCGGAATACTACAATTTGCGGAACTACGCCCTAGATTTCCTGTTCCGTCGTTTTGCACACGATCACGATGCTTAGGGATGAGAATTAAATAAAATCCACTTTTTATGACTGTTGTGGGATGGGCGTCCCGCCCGTCCCCGATAGACGGGCTACGAGAGCCCATCCCACAAAAAAAAAGGGAAATTATTTAATTGACGATCCTTAATCGGTTGGCAAATCAAAGTTAAAGAGGAGAATTATGAGACTTCTCGAACAATTTTAATTCTTGTGGGAAGTAGGTTTTAGGCATCCTGCCGGCCCAAGACTTGCTTTGTTGCAGAATTCTCTTGAAAAGTTGAAGCCCCAGTGTTGCCCGATTTCAGGGGAACATCGCTGCGGGCGCAATTTTCCCGATCCGGTTGGGTAAACTGAAGCTTAATGGTGGGCGATAAGTTTTTTCGGACGTTCGGATCTTTTTCCGATGTTTTACGTCTACCAGCGAAGAGACCCGATTGCCTAGCTGTCGGTAAGCTGGCATGAACTGAGCCCACCTTCGATCGAGGGTGGGCTTCTTCTTCATGTTATTAACAGTTTTTGCGCGATCGAGGGTGTGTGCATTCCACCCTTTGAACTGGCACACTCCGGGAAGTTGATTCGTGTTGGATGAATTAATGTTTTTGTCAATATAGCGGTTTTCAGTGGAGTGAAGTACAGATGCTCGGGTAGGGAAACGGCCGATCCTAAGTCCGGCGAGGGGATCTGTGACTTTTAACAATTGGTATCAGACTGATGATTGTAGCAAGACTTTTTTAAATTGGTATTACTCAGGTTTGCAGGGAAAACTCCTCTGGGTCAATATCCCAATTTACCCAGCGAATTGCCTCTTGAGCCGTTAGCGAAGCCCTCGAAGAGGATCGGGAGCATCTCATATTTGTAAAAATACTTCTTTTGGCTCCTTCCTTCTGCCTCTTTCCTTCTGCCTCTTTCCTTCTGCCTCCTGCCCCGCAGCCTCGGGCCTCAAAACTCCAATTTCTAGCTTGGCTGCAAAACTGAGATGCTCCCAAGAGGATCGCACTTTTGGCGGCCATCGCAACGCATGAATGAACCCGGTGCTCGGAGAGGTCATTTTTAACAAAAAAACTGTTACAGGGCGCTCGCCTGCGTCTAAATCGTCCTAAAAATCGATTTTTAACATGGTATATTCCTGTCAAATCTCTAATTCAGTGGCTGCTAGTTGTTGACAAATACGATCGACAAAAATGATTTCCGGTGCTGTTTTGCCGATCGCACAATCAGCCGATTTAATTGTTTCGGCAGCTTGCGAGCAATTTATTGAGCCTGTGGAAAGCGCGATCGCGCTTTCCACTTTTCCCGATACACTGGAATCAAAGCTGCTTGTTATGGCGTTTGTTTTTTAACTTTAGTCTGCGACATACCGCCAGCCTTGCGGCTCGTATTCGCGCTGAATTCGCACCATCCAATTACCTTCGGGAATTGCGATCGCACGGTGTTCTTCGTGACTCAATAAAGCTGTCGGAGAAAGCACCCGCAAGTACAGGGTGCCGTCTTTTTCGTAAAGTTCAGCTTGTCCTTCAATAATCTGGTGAGAATGTCCGGTGACTTCACCTTCGGCAAGAGTTAGGTGAGGTTTTTTTTCTCCTTCAATTTGCTGTACGGGGGTGAGAATTACGTCGCCTTGTCGGATGGGCTGCATAGGTTTTTTCTAAATATTGTTTGCTAGTGTCGATCGAGCTTTCCTACCATATATGTAATACACAACCGTCAAGAGCGATCGACTATACGATCTTCTCTAACTCTTTGCTGCACTCACAGGCGTTATGTTCGAGCGTGAAAGTGCGATCGTCGGAAACCGGAATGCTATAATAGACGCCTGTTTCGAGAAAGTCGCCTATCAAGGGCGGGTTTATAGATATTGTCGATGTGAATTAAAAGTTGTTGGTGAAACCCGCTGCTTATAGGAGTGGGTTTGCTCGTTACCAGGCTCTGCCCGGTAACGGATATATAGAGGCTCTGCCTTTACAGAAAAAAACATCACAAACCGAAAATCTCTTTTAACAACAACAGCACCCAGCCATATGTACCGAGTGATTTCCTCTTTTTTCAACTTCGATGCGGAGTTGCAATAGATCCTGAGATTCACTTGCATTGCTCCCCTCTAATTAGTTGAGGAAGTATCAGCTTTGTTGGTGGGTGCTGTTATTGCTTTTTAATGAGACAGATTTGAGATTAAACAGCGTTTTACTCCTTAGATTTTATTGTGAACTTCGCTGTGGGATTTGGATGTGGTATCTGTCAGAGAAGCTTTTTGTTCGCTTCATATTATTAATTTAGCACCTTCTTCTAGAAGCACAAGTACCTGCAACTAAACTTTACATTTTGAGAAGTAAGGGCGGATAATTATGAAGTTAAATCAAGCATCCAGCTTTCTAGCTGCTCAGGCAAAACAGTAGAGTTCGGCTGTGCTTGCTGTTGCGACAAACAGGCATAATGTTTGTATGAAAACAACCAAACTCATCAAACTGTGCGCCTTATCGATCGGCATCTTGATGCTGTGCAGCATAGCAGCGGCTGCTTCAACGACGGCGAACCCTCAACCTGTGCAAACTTACACTAACCAAGAGATTCTGCAACAGTTGGCAAAGGCAAAAGTCGTGTATCTGGGAGAAACCCACGATAGCGCGGAAGACCACCAAGCTCAACTGGCGATTATCCGAGAAATGCAGCGGCAAAATCGAAAAATTGCGATCGCGATGGAAATGTTTCAGCGTCCCTTTCAAAGCGCGATCGACAACTACTTAGCAGGTAAACTGACTGAACAGCAATTAATCGAGCAAACAGAGTACGATCGCAGGTGGCGTTTTCCCTGGGAATATTACGCCCCCATTTTGCGGTTTGCCAAAGAAAATCAACTACCAGTCCTCGCCTTAAATACACCCTCCGAAGTAACGAGAAAAGTTGCCAGTCAAGGTTTAGAAAGCCTCACAGCAGAGGAAAAAAAGCACATTCCCCCAATATCGGAAATTCGCACCGACAACGCCGAATATCGGCAACTGCTGCTAGAAGTTTACCAGCAACACCAAAAGGCAGAACAGGGCAATAGTACGGCTTTTGAAAGATTCTTGCAAGCCCAAGTTTTGTGGGACGAAACTATGGCGGAAAAAATAGCTGAATTTGTCAAAGCAAACCCCGACTATCAAGTTGTCGTGTTGGCGGGGAAAGGACACATTATTTACGGTTACGGCATTCCCAGTCGCGTCGAGAGGCGTTTGGGAGTCGGGAATGTAAAAATGCGATCGATCTTATTGAGTTCAGTTACAGATACTCCTTTGTCGGCAGATAAACCGATTGCCGATTATATCTGGAAGCATTCAGAATAGGGGAGAAAAAATTAACAACATGACTGTCGCGCGCAGGGTAAGAAACCCGGTCGATCGCCAAAATATGAAGTTTTACCGCTAGATATTTACTAATAAACCGGGTTTCTGGTAGACCGTGCGTAAGTTTTGTTAACTAACCATCAATAGCTAGTCGGGAAATTACCACAAATTGTACGAAAACCGCATCACCCGATCGACTTAAAAGAAAACCACCCGATCGCAGATTACCAGAAATAGATGAGAGCTGACATACTTGAGTCATCGGTCATCGGTCGGTTATATTTGCAACAAACCGCACGGCAGGCGCGGGATACTCCTCCGTCACGCCTGCCGGGTCTTTTTATCAAAAACCTGAGACGGTTTATTAAGAATTATTTTGATAAGTGTTTCAGTCAACCAAATCATTTAATTGACCGTTCATAATTATTTGTAAAAATTAATTTGTTTAACTGATATATCCGAGGAAGGGAGACAGCGCTCGCTTGGAATGTTAAACTAAGCGCAGAAAATGTCTAGAGCACCTTACTCAACTATCAATAACTACCCGTGAGTAACACACCAAAAATTCTCGCATTTGCCGGAAGTACCCGCCAAGCATCCTACAACAAAATGCTGGTAAAAATAGCTGCGACAGGCGCTAGATTAGCCGGGACTGAAGTAACCTATGTAGATTTGCGAGATTTGCCCATGCCGCTGTTCGACGAAGATTTGGAAGCAAATGAAGGAATTCCAGAAAATGCTCGGAAATTCAAGGAATTGATGATAGCGCATCAGGGACTTTTGATAGCTTCCCCGGAATACAACAGTTCAATTACCGCAGTTTTGAAAAATGCGATCGACTGGGCCTCTCGCCCGCAGCCTGGGGAACCGGGGCTGGTAGCTTTCAACGGTAAAGTAGCAGCAATTATGAGCGCTTCTCCCGGAGGTTTGGGAGGTATGCGGGGGTTGGCTAATTTGCGATCGCTTTTGGAGAATATTAACGTGATGGTGATTCCCGATCAAAAAGCGATTTCCAAAGCCTTTGAGGCATTTAATCCTGACGGCACACTGAAAGATGCCAAGCAACAAGAGGCTGTAGAGCATCTCGGTGCTAAGCTGGCTGGAATTTTAGTAAAATTAAGCGCGTGAAGCGATTAGCTAGATCCCGAGTCTAGCGTAAATATCATACAAATTTGCGATCGCCTCCAATCATGCAACTATCAAAAGTTGCATGAGCATTTTGGTTTAAAACAAATTCAGGTGCGATCGCAAATTACCCCATTTTTTTCTTCTTCCAAGCCTCCACAAACGGCAAAAACACCGACACCAACTCCTGCCGGTTCATCACCAAAGTCGGATAAGAAACCCTGCTGTAATTCTTCCCCACTTCCAGCGGAAAAATAGCCGGGGATTCCAGCGGCAACCAAACCGCACCAGCAGCCTTCACAATTACCCAACTCCCCGCAATATCCCAAATTTTCGGAGTCGCTTCCACCCCTCCCAAAACAGCACCCGAAGCCACAGTCAAAAAATTGTAACTAGCCATACCCAACATCCGAACTTTACTCGGAAGATGAGGCCCGATTCCCACACTCCGCGAACACAAATTAAAAAAATGATTGCCGCTCATTTTATCAGCAGTCGGCCGAATTTTTTGCCCGTTTAAAAACGCACCTTGAGGCATATTGTCAAACACGCCGCCCGCAAAATCAGGTGCATAAAAACCGTGAAAAGACTGATTAATTGGCGGCAAATGCACGCAGCCAAAAACCGGAGTTCCGCGATACAACAAACCCAAAGAAATACCCCAAATCGGAATTCCCCGAGCAAAATTAGTCGTAGCATCGAGAGGATCGACAACCCAACACCATTCAGTATCGGGGAAAACGTGTTCGCCCTCCTCACTTAAAATCCCGTGACTGGGAAAAGCAGATGCGATCGCACTTCTAATGTCCGCATCAGCCCAATTATCGGATTTCGTCACCAAACTCCCGTCATCCTTCTCATCCGCTTGCACGGAACCGAAATCTTGCAACAACTGCTGTCCGACTCTCTCGACAGTAACCCCTGCAAAACTTAAAATAGAATCCCAAAAATCTTTCATTAGCAGTTTTTTTGTATTAAGGACTTCAGTCCTTTATTAACAAGAGAATGAGGACTTCCGTCCTGACTACAAACCTTAGTCTAATTCATTTTCAAGAATAGTGGCGATCGCACTTTTAGCATTATCCTGAAACTCCCGAACATCCACCCTACCCAACAGCCAAACAGCCAGAATCATACCCACCGCCGGCACAGCAAACACCAACCCGTAAGCCAACATCGGCACTCCAAACAAACTCCTGCCAAAATCTAAAATAGCACCGCCGCTAACCGTCGCCACACCCCGCGCCATCGCCTGCGACAAACCCCAAGCGCCAATAAAAGTCCCCGCAGTTTCTGCAGCAGTCAAATCCAACATCAAACTCAGCGCACCAGTCGTCGTAATACCCGAAGCTAAACCAAACAACATTAAAGCCGACTTAAACACAATTGGATTTCCTGTGAATCCCGATAAAATAATCAAACCAAAACAAGCCGCCACCGACAAACAGCCCAACCTAATCGTATTTTGCTTGCCGATGCGCGGTACAATAAAAAAACCAGTGGTACTCAAACCGATCAGAGTACCAGTACCGTAAATAGCATTCAACCGAGTAGTTTCCGAAATCGGCATCTTAAAAATTTCCCCGCCGTAAGGTTCCAAAACTGCATCCTGCATAAACAAGCAAATTGTCATAATCAGCAGGAAAGTAAAAAATAAACCGGTTTGACGGCTAGCAGTCAAAATCCGCAGCGCACTTCCCAGAGTAATTTTATCTTCTCGATTCACTGCGCTCGATCGCACCCCGTACCGGGAATACTTTTTCTCAACCCCAAAAGTCGCAATCCCCACCAAAAATAAAACAAGCGCCGGCACCTTCACAAACAAACCGTTAATCGAAGCCTGCAACACTTCCCGCGACACATCCCCATCAATTTGCTTCAGCAAACCGCTGCTAACAATCGCCCCGATAATAATACCAACCATCAGCATCGACCACACCACACCCACCAACTTCGATCGGTCTTCCTCATCCGAAACATCCACCAACAAAGCAGCAAAAGGAGTCGAACTCGAACAAATAGCAATACCGTAAAGCGCAAAAATCAAACCCAACAAACCCACCCAACCGTAAGTAGGAGTCGTCCACCCCACAGCCTCCAAACTGCCGCCCAAGCCCCACATCACCTGCACCGCCAAAAAAGCAGAAATCACAAACAAAACGCTTCCTACCCACACATAACCCGTGCGGTGATGGCCAAACAAAGGCTTTGCATCAGACATTTGCCCGAACCACACCCTCGCCGGGGCGACAAACTGGTGCATCGCCAGCGTACCAGCCACCACAGTAGCCGGAATCGCCAACTCCTTAATCATGACGCGATTGAGCACCCCCAGCGTCAAAATCGACATCATGCCCAATCCCATTTGAAACAAACCCAACCGGAACATAGTCAGCAGGTTAACTCTCTTGATGGCAGCAGTCGCGGAATCTGTTAATCTTGAATCTGGCAAACGGTCGATCGACATAACTATTCACATAAACACATCATTTGCATTTATAGTAACTGAGATATCGCAACCCGCCGCCATTCCTCCCCAGGCTAGAAGCTCGATTGCGACTATTTATAGAAAAATAATAGACAATAAAGAATTGTGGATTTACCAACCGTGACAACCATTACCCTAGGAAAAAATGGCCCAGCCGTCATTCCCCTGTGCGTCGGAACTTGGGCTTGGGGCGACAAACTATTTTGGAACTACGGCAGCAACTACGGCGCCGCCGAAGTCGAAGCAGCATTCAAAACATCCCTAGACAGCGGAGTCAACTTTTTCGACACAGCCGAAGTCTACGGTAACGGCTTGTCAGAAGAATTGCTGGGACAGTTTATCAAAAAAACCAGCCAACCCGTGCAAATAGCCACCAAATTCGGCCCCGTACCTTGGCGGATTACAGGAAAATCAGTTTCCGACGCTTTGAGTGCCAGCTTAAAACGCTTGCAAGTAGAACAAATAACCCTCTACCAAGTACACTGGCCCTTCAGTTTTTTACTCAGTCAAGAAACCCTGATGAACGCCTTAGCCGACGAAGTAAAACAAGGCAGAATTCAAGCAGTAGGAGTCAGCAACTATTCAGTAGAACAGATGCGCCAAGCCCACAAAATACTAGCAGCAAAAGGCGTTCCCCTAGCAACAAATCAAGTCCGGTACTCCTTGCTGTCGCGGCAAGTAGAAAAACAAGGAATTGTGAGTGCAGCCCGCGAATTGGGAGTCACAATTTTAGCTTACAGCCCCTTAGCCCAAGGATTGCTCACCGACAAATACACAGCCCAACTACAACCTACAGGAGCCCGCAAAATGGACTCCCGCTTCAGCAAAAGCGGCATCGAAAAAATCGAATTAGTCATGTCCACGCTGCGGAAAATGGGCAAAAAGCGCGATCGCACGCCCGGCCAAGTTGCCCTAAACTGGTTGATATGCCAAAACGGAGTCATCCCCATTCCCGGCGCCAAAACCGCAAAACAAGCCCAAGAAAATGCAGGCGCTTTAGGTTGGAATTTGAGCCAAGATGAAGTCAACCAACTAGAACTAATGACTCGTCCCTGGCGAGAATAAATTTGTTAATTTTTGACTGTTGACTGTTCGCTGTTCGCTGTTCGCTGTTCGCTGTTCCCGTAGGTTGGGTTTTACTTCACTCTACCCAACCTACAGTTCACTTTCCTCTCCCCTCTTCCTTCTCCCCTCTCCCCTCTCCCCTCTCCCCTCTCCCCTCTCCCCTCTTCCTTCTTCCTTCTTCCTTCTTCCTTCTTCCTTCTTCCTTCTTCCTTCTTCGTCTTACTATGAAAATCTTAACTGACTGGGGTTTCACGCGCGAAGGCTGGCGCAACAACAGCCGCGGCGAATATTTAGTTTTGCTTCAAGGAGCATTGCTCGCAGCATTTGTAATCTTACCAGTTTATCAACTGCCAGGATTAAAAATGCAATCAACTCAATTACTTGCTATTACCTGGATTTTAGCAACAATTCTCGGCTTAACCGCATTAATTTTCATCATCAAAGGATTGATAGACTTAGGAAAAAACCTCACACCTTTACCCTATCCCATAGAAAACGGAGAATTAGTCCAAACAGGCATTTACGGAATAGTGCGGCATCCATTATACAGCGGCTTAATTTTAGCCGCCCTCGGCTGGACAATTTTTCAAATGAGCATATCCCACTTAATAGCCACTGCAATTTTACTAATATTTTTCGACATTAAAGCCAACCGCGAAGAAACCTGGCTACTAGAGAAATATCCCGACTATTTAGATTATCGCCAGCGAGTCAAAAAACTAATTCCCGGAATCTATTAAAATCTCGCTCGCCCATTAAAAAAACCGAGCGAAGTTAACAGATTGACATGAATTGTGATTTATGCTAGAAATGGCGCAATTAATTATGAATTTTAACAGCCATGCTACGTTTAAATATCAAACTGTTAAAAACAGCATTCGCCTTCACAGCTTTATCATTATTGCTCAGCAGTTACGCTACCAACACAAAACCTTCTCAAATACATAAAAATCTCTTTCACTTTACCGACTCTCAGACCACTACCTCACCTAGAAAACAAAAACCAAATTTAGTCGTAGCTGATGTCAACAGTGAAAAAGCAGCAATTAAATCAGTTGTCATATTAAATCTGAAAGCTTTGAATGAAGAAAATATAGAAGCTTATATGGCCACAATAGACCCAAAGTCTCCAGGATTTGAACTAACAAAAAATGCGATTGCACAAATTTTTTCTATCTACGATTTAAATTATGTAATGAATAAATTTGATGCGGCAACCATTTCAGGCAATACAGCGATAGTTACAGTAGATCAAACGACAACAAAAATTAGAGGTCCGCAGTTCAGAAATAATAGAATGGTGTTAAGGCATCAATTCAACAAATATAATGGAAAATGGAAAATGTTTAGCTCTGAGATTCAGAAAGTTGAGTATTTAAACTAGACAATTAAGACTAACGCACGAGAAGAAGGGTAAATTGCAATTGTCTAGACCAGGCAGAGCAGAATTCAAGACGACTAATGACTAATGACTATCATTCATGCCTGGTACCGTCCGGCATAATCGCCCCCTTTAAATTCGCTCCTGCCAAATTGGTACTAAGCAGCAAAGCATTCCTCAAATTAGCACCCTTTAAATTAGCCTCTTCCAGGTTTGCCATCCACAGATTCGCCCCCTCCAAATTCGCACCCTCCAAGTTAGCATTCACCAGAAAAGTCCCTTTCATGAAAGCACCTTTTAAATTGGCATTTTTCAAGTTATTAGCTCCCAAATAAGCATCCTCTAGAAAGGCATTTTCTAAATTGCTATCCTCCAAATTCGCCCCTACTAAATTGGTGCCAATCAGGTAGACTCCGCGCAAATTTGCTTTTTTCAAATTAGCATTTACCAGATTGGCACTCCACAAATTGGCATCTTTAAGGTTAGCATTTTCTAAATTAACGCCTTCGAGAAAAACAGCACTCAAATTAGCGGCTGAGAGATTGCAGTCCCGACATTCTCTCGCTACAAGCAAATGTCGGACTCGATGCTTAGCTGAGGAAATGTTGGCTGCAAAAATTATCAAACCTGTACCTGTTAAGGCGATAATGCTAAAAGTTGTCAGTTCGATCGCACTTACAAGTTTTCTCTGTTGTATTTCTCGGAAAATCCGCTTGCAGCACCTAAAAATATTTAGAGAATTGCTCATATTTATAATCCAGTGTTTGGCTTCCCTGCCCTTCCCCTATGAAAAAACAGTTAAAATTTAAATTCCTGACGATCGCACTTATTGTAAGCTTAGCAATAATCGGTGTCGGATGCGATCGCCTTTTCAAAAAACCCTTTCAACTTCCCGCCTCAGCCAAACAAGAACCCTGGCCAATTCAAACAGGCCTCCGAGCAGCCATCCTCCGCGACAACATACCAACAGTCAACCGCGTAGTTTTAGTACCCGACGAAGCCACATTCTTAGCAGCAATCCAAAAATGGAATCTCAAAGGTAACTGGCCTATTCTCATCGAAGATAAAAAATATGCGCCCATGTTTTTGCAGCGCTTTCAACCCGAAGAAATAGTCCGTTTGCCAAGCATCAAACAGCAACTGCCAAAAAATCAAAAACTCCAACAATTAATGCTCAACAGCGCAGCAGCAGCCTGGAATGCCACCGATACTCAAACCTTAAAAGCAAAATGGACGCAACTCGGCTGGGAACCCCCAGGAGTAGTAATCACATCAGAAAACGACCCCGCACGCTCAGCAGCAGTTGCCTTAGCAGCCGCTCACGGCCAACCTTTAGTATTTCTTGAAGGCAACTTCGGCAAACCCAACGATACCCTCAATAACACACAGTGGAAAACTCTGCAACTAGCAGTTACAAAAGCCGTCGAATCAACCGGATATTTTTACTCTCAACTCGCAGACAATATCGACACAATAACCATTGTACGCCAACTAGCCGTAAAATATCAATCCCCTCAAAACAAAGACGAACAATTAGCTGTTACCGACGGTTTGGGACGGCACCCGAACGGCGAACGTTGGGCGGCTGTCGGCTGGATTTACGGCTCCGAAGTACGATCGATCTATCAAGCCATGTGTGCCATATTTCTAGACAGCAAAACAGCCATGCTTTATGACAGTTACCCCAAGGAAGGAAATTGGGGAAAATATGAAATGGAGGCAGCAGCTAGCGGACTAAAAACCATAGGTTTAAATGTCGAAATAGTGCAGCAACCAGAATCTAGCTTGGAAAAGTGGCGGAGTTTAGCCTCAAAACCGTGGACATTTGACTTAATATTAATGAATTCCAAAGGCTATCCAAAATCATTTCAAGTCGGCAACGGCGACGCTTCTGTCGAGGACATACCACAACTCCAATTTCCCGCAGCAATCCACACGATCCACAGTTGGTCAGCAGCAGCGCCAGATGACACAAACACCGTTGCCGGAAGGTGGCTAGAGAATGGTGCTTACGCATATATTGGCAGCGTCAATGAACCGCTTTTATCTGCATTTATTCCACCTAAATTAATGGTCGATCGCCTGAAGCGAGGGGCACCCTTTTTAATCGCAGCACGCCAGCTAGAATCCCCGCCCTGGAAAGTCGCCACCATCGGCGATCCGCTAATGCCGATCGCCAAACCCAGACCAAGAATCCCGCCCAGTCAACAACCGATGTGATCTTGTGCGCGATCGATTGGAGATTGGAGATTTGAGATTTGAGATTTGAGATTTGAGATTTGTGGTTTTAAGGTAAAATCTCAAATCTCCAATTATTTAATCTGAATGTTGTTTTTCACTGAGTTATATGATATTAACAGTTCACTGATGCGATCGCCCTAAGCGCCAACACTGTAAATATACTTAATTAGCATTATCGCAAAAGTCTATCTAAGTTTGAATGTAACTCAGAATACAATTACGCCAAATCTGCTGACTCTCTGAATTGGTCATTCCACCCCAGCCGCAGGCCCAAAAAATCTACCCTAAAATACGCCTTAATTAACTTGTCAATTCCCGTAAAATCACTCAAAATTAAAAAAAGAAATAAAATGTAATATTTATCTAACTTCTCACAGAAGAATTAACCGCTAAATGAGAGTCACCCCTCCTGTGGATCTGCCGCCACCCGGACCAACCGCAGCAACTCCCCAAGCCTCCCGCCTAAGCCCGCTATTCAACCGCCTGCACCCGAGCCCTGAAACCCTCCTGCTCATCCTCTCCCTAATCATCGGGGGAGTTACGGGCGCAGGCGTGGTCACTTTTCACTATCTCATCAACTTGATCCACAGCCTGATGCTGGAAGACTTTATGGGGGCGATCGCCTCCAAAGGCTCTTGGACGCTAGCCTGCATTCCCACCCTCGGCGGAGTCGTCATCGGGCTGATGCGGTGGCGGTTTCGGGACTTTGGCCCGAATATGTCTTCCTTAATTGCAGCCACCCGCGGCCTGCAAGAACTCTCTCCTCTCAAGCCCATCACCAAAATGATGGCAGCCTCAGTTTCCCTCGGCACCGGTGCCTCCCTCGGCCCGGAAGCCCCCAGCGTCGAAATCGGTGCCAACTTCGGAATGCTGCTGGCTCAAGTCTTGCAGCTTTCGCCAGAACGGCAGCGCTTGCTCCTCGGGGCGGGAGCAGCAGCAGGTTTATCCGCTGGGTTTAACTCTCCCATCGCCGGAGTCTTCTTTGCCTTAGAAGTCGTGCTCGGCAGCACCTTCGCCACTTCGTCAGTCAGCGTTGTCTTGCTCTCGGCCGTAGTTTCGGCGCTGATCGCTCAAATCTGCTTGGGAGCTCAGCCGGCGTTTGCTTTGCCGGTTTACGATGTCCGCAGCCCCCTAGAACTTCCTCTGTACATGGGGTTGGGACTTTTGGCGAGCGGAGTCTCCCTAGCCTACAAAGAAGCAATTCAATTGGCAGATCGCTGTTTTCAAGGCAAAATCCGAGGATTTGCTTGGCTCGGACGACTGCCCCGGCCGCTTCAGCCCATCATCGGCGGGGCCTGCGTCGGCTTAGTCGCCCTGCAATTTCCTCAAATTTTGGGTGTCGGCTACGAAACAATCCAAGCAATGCTCCAAGATGTTAAATTTTCCTTGCCTTTGCTGCTGCAGCTGCTGTTTGTCAAACTGGCGATGACAGCAATCAGCCTCGGCAGCGGTTTAGTGGGCGGTATATTCGCTCCGGCGATGTTTTTGGGAGCTTCCCTGGGTTCGGCTTACGGCCTGTTTTTGGAAATGCTGCCGGCAATGAGCGATCGAGTCGCCGGCCCTGCCGCCTACGCAATGGTGGGAATGGCCGCCGTCCTCGCCGGCAGCGCCAGAGCACCGCTGACAGCCATCCTATTGATGTTTGAATTAACCCGCGATTACCGGATTGTCTTGCCTTTGATGGCAGCAGTCGGATTGAGCGTTTGGCTGGTGGAGTGTGTCAACCGCCGATCGACAGCCCACAGCCTCAACCTTCAGCAAATGGGCGTAGACGTGGCTCTCAATACACCGATCAAAGCCAGAGAACAGTTGCAAGATTGGGAAGATGTTCTCGGCGATCGCATCGTCACAGAATTGATTTCTTGCCAAATTCCCCTTGATGACGAACACAGGGACGATGAGCCTGTGCTCGCGAGCGCTAATGCACATTTGCCGGAAAATGTCAAACCATTACCTGAAACAAAATCAGCAGTTTGACCCAGCTCATATCCCGTTGCTTCGTCACAAAACCAATAACCTCAAAGCTAAATCTGACAACTATGATATTTATCAACCCAAAAACCGATTACGCCTTCAAAAAAATATTCGGTTCCTCAGAAAGCAAAGAGATTCTAATTAGCTTTCTCAACGCCTTAATTTATGAAGGCAATCCCACAATTCAAGACTTAGAAATCATCAACCCGAATCTGCCGCCCAAACTAGAAGGCTTAAAAGATAGTTATCTGGATGTGAAAGCCAAACTCAGCGACGGCACTTTAGTAATTATTGAAATGCAAGTGATCAACGTCCAGTCTTTTGGAAAACGAGTTTTGTACAATGCAGCCAAAACTTACGCTTTTCAATTGGAAGCAGCCCAAGGATATCGAATGCTGAAGCCAGTAATTGCTCTGACAATTACTGATTTTGAAATGTTTCGTAACAGCCCCGAATTTATTTCCAGATTTGTGTTCAAAGAAGTCAAGACAAATTTGACTTATCCCGAAAACGAGCTGGATTTAGTGTTTGTAGAGTTGCCCAAGTTTACCAAAGGACAGGAGGAACTTGAAACTTTAGCAGACAAATGGATTTATTTTATGAAAAATGCGAGAAGTCTGACATCGGTTCCAGAAACAATGGATAGCATACCAGAAATACATGAAGCTTTTAATATTGCGAATCAAGCCAGTTTGAGCCGAGAGGAAGTGGAAGATTTGGACAGAAGAGAACAGTTTATTTATGACCAACAGGGAGCAATTATTAAAGCTGTTCAGGACGGCATAGAACAAGGCATAGAACAAGGCATAGAACAAGGACGAGAACAAGGAATGCGAGAAGAAAAGCTGGCGATAGCCAGACAATTACTTTCACAGCTAGATAATGCCACGATCGGTCAAGTTACAGGGCTTAGCGTTGAGGATGTACAAAATTTGCGGGGAGATTCTTAACCCTTCCTACGAGCATAATTTACTGTACTGATTGAATTCCTACCCTACCCTACGGGCAAATTTATAACTATGATATTTATCAACCCAAAAACCGATTACGCCTTCAAAAAAATATTCGGTTCCTCAGAAAGCAAAGAGATTCTAATTAGCTTTCTCAACGCCTTAATTTATGAAGGCAATCCCACAATTCAAGACTTAGAAATCATCAACCCGAATCTGCCGCCCAAACTAGAAGGCTTAAAAGATAGTTATCTGGATGTGAAAGCCAAACTCAGCGACGGCACTTTAGTAATTATTGAAATGCAAGTGATCAACGTCCAGTCTTTTGGAAAACGAGTTTTGTACAATGCAGCCAAAACTTACGCTTTTCAATTGGAAGCAGCCCAAGGATATCGAATGCTGAAGCCAGTAATTGCTCTGACAATTACTGATTTTGAAATGTTTCGTAACAGCCCCGAATTTATTTCCAGATTTGTGTTCAAAGAAGTCAAGACAAATTTGACTTATCCCGAAAACGAGCTGGATTTAGTGTTTGTAGAGTTGCCCAAGTTTACCAAAGGACAGGAGGAACTTGAAACTTTAGCAGACAAATGGATTTATTTTATGAAAAATGCGAGAAGTCTGACATCGGTTCCAGAAACAATGGATAGCATACCAGAAATACATGAAGCTTTTAATATTGCGAATCAAGCCAGTTTGAGCCGAGAGGAAGTGGAAGATTTGGACAGAAGAGAACAGTTTATTTACGACCAACAGGGAGCAATTATTAAAGCTGTTCAGGACGGCATAGAACAAGGCATAGAACAAGGCATAGAACAAGGGATGCGAGAAAAGGCGATCGCGATCGCCCGACAATTATTTTCACGGCTAGATGACGAAACTATCAGCCAAACTACCGGGCTTAGCCTTGAGGATGTACGGAATTTGCGTGAAGCGAAGCTATCTTGAAGGGAATCGGGCGATTCATAGTTTAAAGGAATTGGTAAAAGGAGTGGATTTGTGATGTGATTAGACTATCCTGAATATGAAAAACTACGCAAGCAAAGTTGGTTCTTGGGATTGCTTTGGCGTATAGGTGACTTGGGATACTATCTTGGGCTATTTGGCGCATTAGGATCGCCATTAATGATGATTTACAAGTCAACTCACGAGTCGAAAAGGTCATTTGCCCTGGTACACAGCCTTATTGGGTGGATTTATCTGTACAGCATTCTGCGTTGGCATCTTTTTGACTTCCGCAGAGCTTAAAAGTTTTGCTTTGAAAAGAGGAGAGGCTTTAAAAAATAAACGTTGACTGATTCCATGAAAAAATAGAATACCTCCTTAAGCGCAGCACTTAAAGCCTGCGGGGATATAACGGAAAAAGAGCGACCTACCGATGGACGCGCGATCGTACGTTGAGCCGATCGCCCGCGAAACCCCCTCGATCGAACAGACAGTAGCGCTCCCCTCAACTCTGGGCTAAAATGATCGAAAATTATTCACAACAAGCCTAGAGGCGCTGAGGTGACTCCTAACGAGGGAACTGCAAAAAGCAAAAGTCAGAAAATACCGGGCAAAACCCCCTTGGGTTCTAGCTACTACGGCTTGTTAGGGCTGCATCCTTCAGCCTCAGCGATCGAAATTCGGCGATCGTACCGGGAACTGAGCAAACTCTACCATCCCGATACCACCGACCTGCCACCCGCAGTCGCTACTGCCAAATTTCAGCAGCTCAACAACGCCTACGCCACCCTCAGCAACCCAGAACGCCGCCTCGCCTACGACCTCAAAATAGGCTATTCTCGGATGAACGTGATTGGGCCGCCCCCAGGCTTCAATACTCCGGTTTCGGGTTCCGGCGAAAAAACTTCCAAATCCGCTTACCTAGACCCCACGGATCGACCTCTTTCCCCCGGAGAAATGTTCGCCCTGTCGATCATGGGAGCTAGCTTAATCGGATGTTTGGTACTGGCGATCGCGATCGGCTTAATTCGTGGCAATTAAACCCTCAAATCCCAAATCCCCAATCCCAAGCCTAAAATCCCCAATCTAAAATCTCAAATCTCAAATCCCATGACTCTTCCTTCCGCTGACACTCCTTTGTACAACCATCCACTCCCCGAAATCGAGCAGTGGCTCAAAAGCTGCGGCTGCCAGCAAGACCGGCGAGAACTCCACTGCTGGCAGATCGAGCAACTTACATGGAAAGCAGAACTCTCCCTCGATATCGACCAACTCACTGTCCGCTACATCGAGGCCGGAGCCGACGGCCAAGACATTCAGCGAGCATTCAAATACTCCCTCTCACGTCAGGACATTGAAGCTGCTGTTTTCTCTGGGCCCTAATTATTAGATTTTAGATTTAAGATTTTCAATTTTAGAGTTGTCCTCCAATCTAAAATCTAAAATAGTTATCTTGAGCAAGACATGAGTGAAAGTGGTATTAGATTTTAGATGGGAAATTAAGGTCAGAATCGACACCTAATTGGAAACTGAACAATTAACCCAAAATCTCAAATCTCACATCTAAAATCGTTAAACTTTGCCAAATCGGCGGTTACGTTGCTGATAAGTAGACAAAGCGCGGTGAAACTCCGATCGATCGAAATCCGGCCACAGCGTCTCAGTAATATAAATTTCCGAATAAGCCATTTGCCATAGTAAAAAATTGCTCAACCGCATTTCCCCGCTCGTCCGGATCAGCAAATCCGGGTCACAAACATCAGCAGTATACAAATAGCGTTTAAATAAAACCTCATCAATCTCCTCCGGCTGCAACTTGCCCTCTTTCACCTGAGTGGCGATCGCCCGACAAGCTTGCACGATCTCCTGACGCCCCCCGTAATTCGTCGCCACCGTAAACAAAATCCCCTGATTGTGCTGAGTTGCCGTCACAGAACGCTCGATTTCCGCCTGCAAAGACTTCGGCAAAGCCTGCAAATTTCCCATAAATTGAATTTGTACGTCCTCGTCCACCATCTCCCGCAATTCTTGCCGCAGCTTACCCTCAAACAAACTCATCAAAAAATCCACTTCCCCGGTCGGCCGCCCCCAATTCTCCGTCGAAAAAGCATAGGCCGTTAAAGCTGGAATCCCCCAATCTTTGCAGCAGCGCAGCAGTTCCTTGAGAGTGCTAGCTCCTCGGCGGTGCCCGGCAATCCGCGGCAATCCCTTATTCTTAGCCCACCGCCCGTTCCCGTCCATAATCACTGCTATGTGTTTAGGCAGTAGTTCTTGTTGCAGATCCTCCGGCAACTTTTCCAAGCAAATTCCTTGACTCATGGTTTCTCCCGATTACCCGATCGGCGCATTATCCGCTTTAACAGTGTCACTCCCTTCAATCCTATCTGGCGTCCGAGATTGCCGATCGGAATTGGAGCCACAGCTCTTTCTCCCTCTGACGGAAACAGCTTTGCTTCCAGCAATTCCTTAAGTTTGCTGCTAGTCAAAGGTCGATTTAAAGTTCCCATCTGCGCCAGAGAAATAGAACCCGTTTCCTCCGACACCACCACGCACACGCAAGCTTGCACCCGTTCCGTAATCCCCATCGCCGCCCGGTGGCGGGTTCCCAACTGCCGCGACGCGCTGCGGTCGGACAAAGGCAAAATTACCCCTGCCGACACGATCCGCGAACCTCGAATCAAAACAGCTCCGTCGTGGAGCAATGTTTGCGGCTGAAAGATAGTCTGCAACAATTCTTTAGAAACTTCAGCATTTAGCTTCACTCCCGGGACTGAAAAATCCCGATCGTCGATCGGAGAATCTGTTTCTACAATTAATAAAGCGCCCGTGCGGTTTTGCGAAAGTTCTTTTACTGCGTCCACAATTTCATCTATAACGCTGTCCGGTTCGGGAGTTGGTCGGCGATCCCGTCCAAACAATTGTATAATTTCCCCCCGACCCAATTGTTCCAGAAATCGGCGAAACTCCGACTGCAATATTACCGCCATTGCCACAGCCGAACCCGTCACCAAGCTGTTGAGGGCAACGTGCAACAGTTTCAATCCAGCCCAGTTGCTCACCGCCGCCGCCAGCATCAAAATGATAAATCCCCTTACCATCCACAGCGTCCTGCGCTCCCCAACAATGACGAGCACCAAATACGCAAGCGCAAAAACCAGTCCAATATCGAGCCCTTGAATCAATAAGGACTGAACGAGGCCAATGTCATAGCCAGATTGTTGATTGTTCATGGTTCATCGAACGCTACCGCCTGTGAACCGCGAACCGTGATGCACTCGAACCCGTGAACCATGAACAGTTGTTATAAGGAATACGCTGAAAATCCCCGCGTTTTTAGACCGGGGAGTGTCAATCCAATCGCGTCACTGAACAAGGCAAAAGTTAAAAGTCAAACAGCAATCACTGAGTAAACATCAATGGTCTTTCTTTTAACTTTTAACTTTTAACTTCTCAGTTTTTACTTTTGAACTCCGAGCCGTTCAGGAAGGCGGTCAAGCCTCAGCAAATCCTGGTAAGTTTCCCGCTGTATAATCGTGTTAACTTCCCCATTTCTCACTAAAACCGCTGCCGGTCGAGGTACTCGGTTGTAGTTAGAAGCCATGCTGTAATTGTATGCCCCTGTAGCCGTAACCGCGAGGACATCTCCGGCCTGACACTCGGGCAATTTGGCATCTTTAATCAGAACATCGCCTGACTCGCAGTGTTTCCCAGCAATTGTCACTGTTTCCGTTAAGGGAGCAGACATTTTACCGGCTGCGAGGACTCGATAAACTGATTGATAGGTAATAGGACGCGGATTGTCGGACATCCCTCCATCTACAGCTAAATACGTCCGCATTCCCGGAATGACTTTTTGAGAGCCAACGGTATAAGCAGTGACGCAGGCTGTACCGACGAGCGATCGACCCGGTTCGCAAAGCAATTTGGGTAATGGCAATTGATGCCGCTCGCAAGCTGCTACCACTGCGGAGCAAATTGTACGAGCCCAATCTTCAATGCTGGGAGGATCGTCCGCTTCAGTATAGCGAATGCCCAACCCTCCGCCAATATTAATTTCTGTCGCAGGCAAACCATAACTAAGTGCTTTTGTCAATCCCTCAACTATGACATCGGCTAAATCGTCATGGGGTTGCAGTTCAAAAATCTGAGAGCCGATGTGAGCGTGCACTCCCACGCAAAATAAGGACGGCTGTTGGCTGATGAAAGTAAATACTCGATCGAGCGAGTTGGGATCGAAGCCAAATTTACTGTCGATTTGGCCAGTTTTAATGTAGTCGTGAGTGTGACACTCAATTCCAGGAGTAAACCGCACCATAACTCGTGTCTGCCCACCTGTGAGGCTGCTGACACCCGATGCTCCCAACTCTGCTAGAGTCTCTAAATCCCGCCAATTGTCGGCTACGGTAATGCAGCCGTTTTCGACAGCTAGCTGCAGTTCCTCGCGGGACTTGTTGTTACCGTGAAAGTAGATTTTGTCGGGACTGACGCCGGCTTGCAGTGCAGTGTGGATTTCTCCGGCGGATACGACATCTATGCCTAAACCTTCGGAAGCTGCGATCGCGCAAACTGCCAAACAACTCCAAGCTTTAGAAGCATAGAGCACTTGAGATTCGCCCGGATAGTAACGCCTAAAAGCATCCCGGTACTGGGTGCAAGCAGCCCGCAGCGTTTCTTCGTCTAAAATATACAACGGCGAGCCAAATTGCTCCACCAAGGCTGTCACCTCGCAGCCTCCGATTTCCAACCGATCGCTGCTGTTAACACTGGCTGTCAGCGGTAACAGTTCTTGATTTGGCGATCGAGTTTGCAGGGCTTGTTGAGACTCAGACAGATACTTAAGTCCCGATTCCACCCCGAAAGATTGAGTTGATACCATCGCGCAATAACTATCCTAGGTTATTAGTCAGCAGTCATCAATCAGCAGTCAGCAGTCGGCAGTCATTAATCAGCAGTCATTGGTCGTTGGCAGTAGACTAATGTCTGGAGACTTGTGAGTCATGACTCAAAACTAGCAACAAACAGCTAATCGCTACTGTGTTTTCCAGTGTACAATTTACAGCCGTGCGTTTTCTACAAATTAAACATCTCGCCGCCGAACACCTCAACAGTGCAGTCGAACTCGATCGCCTCTGTTTTGGCGGACTTTGGACGATCGAAGGCTACAGACGCGAGTTAGACAGTCCTAACAGTGATTTACTGGGTTTGTGGGCATCGGAAACCGAGGTCGGCAACTCAGCTCAAAACCTGGCGGGCACGGGGGCACCACCCCTACAGATTCCCCCTACTCTCATCGGTTTGGGTTGCCTGTGGGCAATTTTAGAAGAAGCTCACATTACAATTTTGGCAATTCTGCCTCGCTTTCAAGGTCAGGGTTTAGGACAAGCTCTGCTTTGGGCTTTACTAAAAAAGGCTCACTACAGACAATTAGAACGGGCAACCTTAGAAGTGCGTGAATCTAATTTAGCCGCCGTGTCTCTGTACAAAAAATTTGGTTTTAAAGAGGCAGGACGGCGGAAAAGATACTACGAAGATACCGGAGAAGATGCTCTGGTAATGTGGCGCAGCGGCCTAGAGAAACCAGAATTTCAGCAATATTTGGCGGTTGAGAAAGTGCAAATTTGCGATCGGCTGCATCAGAAAAACTGCCATTTGGCGATCGATAATTTTGAGTCGTGAGCATGAGGCTCCAGAAACCCGGTTTTTGGAGAAAATATTTCGTTACCGCCCGTAGATTCAATAAAAAACCCGGGGTAGTGCTTTTTTGTAAAGGACAGAGGAAACTGGGGGGGTGACAAAGAGGCCTAGGAGATAGACCGAATCAGGGTTGCAGCCCGCATACCTTGTTGATAAAAGCGACGTTTATTTGGAGTTAACTTTATTAACTGTTCCACCACATCAGAATATTGTTCGAGATAATTAACCCACTTTTCTCCATCTAAACCAACACCAAATGTACTCCGTCTTCGATATCTTTTTTTAGGCTCTTGACGCCGACATACATATTTTTCTACCTGCTTTTTCCGAAGAGACGTGC
>NZ_JAUBTB010000044.1:0-63019 GCF_036704965.1 Microcoleus sp. F10-B2
GCTGCCTATCTTTTTTTAGCACAAGTGGGTTAAATCTTTACGCTCTCTGGGTTTGGCGCGGGTTGTCACCCCCCCAGATCAAATACAGCGTATTCCAGGTTTGTGAAGTGTAGGGACACGGCGCCGTGCCGTGTCCCTACGGGGAAGCTCACGATAGGCGGGTGTACTTCATGAATGTGGAATCTGCTGTATGTTAGCATCGGAATTATTCCTATCTCCGCGATCTTCATCTGCGTAAATGTGCGTCAATCCCTTATCATCTGCGGTTAATACATTCTCTTTTTTTGACTGCGGATGAGGGCAGATTAACACAGATTAACGCAGATGAATTAGATAGATTCCGGTTGCACCATCTGCGGTTGACTGTTGGCTGGATTTTACTATAGCAATCCTACTAAGGAATGAGAATTAAATAACTTACAATTTATTGTTCTTGTGGGATGGGCCAGAAATATGTGTAAATTATTTAATTCGCGATCCTAAATGATTCAGATAAATTTGTAGGGTAGTGCCTTTCTTTGCCTACCCCCTATCTATCGGGGAACCACGGGGGGATTGCCCCTACAATAATTATGCAAATGATTTAGGATTGCTATATTCCGATGCTACCGGAATTAATATCATTAGTCATTAGTCATTTAGAAACCCGACACTAACAACTTATTTAAAGTTGTCAGTGTCGGGTACAAATTCAACAAATTACAGCAAGAGTTTAGGATTTTTTGCCTAAAATTTGTTCTTTCAAGGCTTGAATTTCTTGAGCTAATTGTTGCCGGTTGGACGATCGCAGCAAATAGCGGTAGACAAACCACACGGTGTATCCGATACCAATTAGCTCAAATGTGGGTGCTAGCAGGGGGATGTCGTTGAGTTCGTCTACTATGCCCAAAAGCACTTTCAAAGAGATAATCGAGGCTAAAATTACACCTACAACAGTCAGGGGACTTTTGTACTGTTCGTAAAAGCTGCCGATGTAAGCGGGAAACTCGGACAAAATTGCGATAATTTGTTCTTTGATCTGCTGGGCCTGACTTGGCGGTTCTTCGGTAATTATGACTTTTGTTGTACCGATCGAACTGTCTGCTTCATTTCCGGCAGGAATGTCGGTGATGATAACGGTTGTTTCTGGTTCGTTTGATGAAGTCATTTCTCCACTCGCAATAGTTTTTTGCTGGTTGGCGGCAGGTATTTCAACTGCTGCTGCGGCTGTTTCAACTGCCGAAATATCGACTGCTGAAACCTCGGTGCCGACTGTTTCCACAGGCGATATTTCGACTGCTGCGACCTCCGTTCCGACTATTTCGGCCGCCGGTATTTCGACTGCTGAAACCGACGCTGCGACTGTTTCCGGAGCCGGTATTTCGACTGCTGTCACCTCGGCCACTGCTGTTTCAACAATCGGTGTTGCGACTGCTGGCTGTTCTGTAGCAGGAGTTTCGGCGACTGTTTCTGCCTTTAGTTGTTCTGGGGTAGGAGTTTCGGCCGCGACACCAACAGCCGGCAAATTCAAGCTACTAATGGCATCAAGCAAACGGGTTTTAGCCGTTCCTCGCTGGTGAAGGATTACCCAAGATTCTATCAGGTCGGGGCCGTGCATTGCACCTGTCAGAGCGGCTCTGAGCGATCGCATAATTAGCCCTTTGTTAAGATTTTTCTCTTTACTGAGCTTTTTAGTGATTTTCTGAGCTTCCGCTGATGTCAGGGATGAATGACTTTCCATCGCTTCTACAACTGCTTGTAAAGCCTGTGCAGCCCCTGTTTGCTGCAACTGTGCGAGTGCTTCTTCTTCGTATTCCACGGTGGTGGAGAAGAATACCTTACACATATCCACAGCATCGGTTAAGCGAACGAGACTCGGGCCGATTAAAGCAGCTATTTGTTCGAGCCAGGGGCGGTCTGCCTCCAAGTCAAACTCATAACCGCCTTTCTGCCACCAATAAGGTATCAGCAAATCTGTCAATTGCGGCACTGGCATTTTGTGCAGGTATTGACTGTTAAGCCAATTGAGTTTATCCCAATCAAATTTTGCACCGGCTTTGTTGACTCGATCGAATGTAAATACTGCTGCAGCTTCGGAGAGTGTAAATATCTCTTGCGTGGAGTCCGGCGGAGTCCAGCCCAGCAAAGTCATGTAATTAACTAAAGCTTCGGGGACGTAACCCATATCTTTGAAGTCAGAAATCGAGGTTACGCCGTCGCGTTTAGAAAGCTTTTGCCCTTGCGAGTTTAAAATCAGCGGCGTGTGGGCAAATTCTGGGATTGTCGCGCCCAAAGCTTCGTAAAGCAATATTTGTTTCGGAGTATTGCCGATGTGATCTTCGCCGCGGATGACGTGGGTGATGCCCATGTCGATGTCATCTGCGACTACGGCGAGGTTGTAGAGGGGTTGGCCGATAACGCCACCGCTGGATGCACGGGCAATTACCATATCGCCGCCGAGGTCGCTACCTTTCCAGGTTACGGTATCGCGTACCGTGTCCTTCCAAGAGATAGTGCGATCGTCCTCAATGATAAACCGAATCACGGCTTGCCGCCCTTCGGCTTCAAAAGCTTCTCGCTGTTCGGGAGTCAGGTTGCGGTGGCGGTTATCGTAGCGGGGGGCCTGTTTGTTGGCTTTTTGTTCTTCCCGCATCTGGTCTAGTTCTTCCGGCGTGGTGTAGCAGCGGTAAGCGAGTCCTTTGTCTAGCAGGGTTTGGACTGTTTGGCGGTATATTTCCAGACGCTGCGACTGAAAACTCGGGCCTTCGTCCCAGTTCATACCCAGCCAGGTGAGTCCTTCGAGGATGTTATCGGTGTATTCGCTTTTAGAACGTTCTACGTCTGTGTCTTCTACCCGCAGGATGAATGTGCCGCCTTGGTTGCGGGCAAACAGCCAGTTGAATACGGCGGTTCTGGCAGTACCGATGTGTAGGTTTCCGGTGGGACTGGGGGCTAGACGGACTCTGACATTCATGTAGATTTTTGCTTTTAGATTGGGCGATTTGCTGGTTGGGGGAATAGCTGATGTTTAAGACTTTAAATTTTATTATATTTTGTTGCCAAATCAACAGTTGTGCTTGGCAGGTGCTTTGCCTCGATTTGTTTGATATTCGACTATCGGGCGATCGGGTGAAAGTCTCCGGCATGGCAGGAGAGGGCATCTTGATGATAATAGCTTGCGGGTGGTCAAGACTGGATTCACCTTTGGGACTATTTTTCACACCACAAATAACTGCTTTAGGAGTACCCAAGGCGCACCTGATAACTATTGATGCTTGTAAAATGTTTGTGTGCGATCGACGACATTAAAATATATTTCCCTATGTCTGCTGCTAAAACTGAGTTTTCCGAATCTGTTGCGCCCTCACCCGAATCTGTTGCGCCTGCTTGGCAGATAGAGTTACTGTACGACGGTGAATGTCCTCTGTGCGTGCGGGAGGTTAATTTCTTGAAAAAACAGGACGCGGGGCGAGGTTTAGTGTCGTTTGTGGATATCGCGGATGATGGCTACAACCCGGAGGCCCACGGCGGAATCGACTACGAAACGGCGATGGGTCGGATTCACGCCATATTACCCGACGGTACTACGGTTAAAAATGTGGAGGTTTTTCGTCGCACCTACGAGATTTTAGGTATGGGATGGATTTATGCAGTTACTAAATTACCAGTGATCGGGGCGATCGCCAATTGGCTGTACGAAATTTGGGCAGACTGGCGGCTGAAGCTGACGGGAAGGCCGGATTTAGCAACTATTATGAGCTCACGAACTGTGCGGATCGAGTGCGAAAGTCAGGGCCGCTGCCAACCCAACTCAAAATGAGTCATATTTAATACGTGCGATCGGTCTATCACAAAATGTCAGCATAAACAGAAAAGATTGACTACTATTAAAAGCGGGAAAGAAAATGCAAGATGCAGGTTATACAGTTTTCATGGGCTTCGGCGGCCTCTGGGTACTGATGGGAATTGCCGCTGTGATTTTCCTGTTCAAATCGGACGGTCAAAAACTTAGGTTTGGCAAATGGGGATTGCTAGTTGCGATTCCGATTCTGGTGCCCATCGTCCTAGTTTTGACATATCAGATAGCCCGACCGTTTATTATTCCACACCTTTGAGCGCTGCTGGGAGTCGATGTTTAAATTTAATTATAGGCAAAGAGTTTGCGGAACTTGTTAGGAGAGTTCTAGGAAAGGGCAAGGAATATTAGGAGTCGTTGATGGGGGTGGAGTGAGTGCCACACCTTCGCGCTGGACTAGGCGGAAACTAGAGACCACCCAAAAATTTGCTAACAAGCACTTTCCATTCAGACAGATCGCGCAGATCGCGTATGTCCGTCAATGCTAAATCCCTCAACACATCTTTAGCTTGTTTATGGTAGCTTCTAAATTTTGAACGTAGAAGCTCTTCCTGCTCAAGCTTAGCATCACTAGAAAGAATATAATTAACGGTTGCCAATACTGCAAGAGTGAGAATAACTGCAACCCCAGCCGCCGCCACATCAAGAATACCTGTAGGTGGAATAAAGGATTTAACAAACAAAAAGAGGCTGGAACTCACTGTTTCATCTAAAAATGTTGGCAAAATAGCAAGCGCAGCTTGAGGAGACAAAAGTTTGCCAGTGTATAAGTAATACAAAGACCCTATGGCAACTGCCTGTGTTGCGGTAATAAATGCTGCGCTGCCCGGAATAAATGCTTGACCTGCTACTGCTATCAAAGCTACCGCAATTATTTTGACTGCATAAGACTGCTTTTCAGCCATGTGTCTTGCTAGCAGCAGGTCTTTTCCCTTTTTTTCAAGAAATTCCTCAATGTCACTGCGTAGCGGAAAAACTCCTCTAATATCCATCTTGGGATTACGGCTTTTAGGATCGTAACCCTTCGTACAAGTTGGATAAATCTTGTCTACCTTTAAATCGTTTTTCCACTGATTGACTACATCGTCTACAACCGTTGGATCGAGATCATCCCACTCATCAATTTTGTTAAGAACGACAAAAAATGAATCACAATGCTGCCTCAAGTCATCTAGGCTTTTCTTTTGTGAAGCATCTGAGAAACCAGTTACTACAAATATGCCAACATCAATATGCCTCAAAAAATTCTTGGTGACTTCACTATTCTCTGCACGCACATCGTCAAGACCTGGTGAGTCAATTAAATAAACCTTTTCATCAAGCTTTAGAATCGTTAAATCTTTAGTAACGCCCGAAACTGCTCCTACCTTGGCAATTTCTAAAGCTTTTCTTCTGCTCAGTTTCAACAAAGCATTAATGAGTGAGCTTTTGCCCGAACTTACCTTGCCGATAATCGCAATGTTGAGAGATTGCGATAAATCAGGTGCTTTTTCCACAAATTTCGCTTGTACTCGGTCAAAAAAGCTCTTTTCGTCTAACCCGTCGAAGGCTGAGTCACGCATTTTCCCTCCTCCTCTAATATCGTTTACGCAAATGATTGCTATAAATGGGTTTTGGTAAGCATTCTCCTAATCAACCCGTTATGTAGCTAAAATTTAGGTAATTCATATACCAACAACTAAAATATAACATCAAGTTTCCGCAACTCTTTCTTAGTCGTGGACTCCCGGGTGGTCAGAAACCGGGTTTTTTTGCGAGAATAATTCGTTACAGCCCGCCTCAACGGCAAAAAAAAACCCCGTTGCTTTGGTTTTGATGCGTCCAAGGCTGTTTCTGTAAGCGGATGACATACGGAAAGTCTCCAGATGTCACCTGATTTGAGAGGATATCCAGAGACTTCAGTATCTCTACCCATTTATTGAGTAGTGAAATGTTCAACTACCCATTGATTTATAATCAATAAGAAATTGCTAGAGCTTTTTTCAGCAATCTGAACATTTTCTATTTACGAGAGAACGGGACAGACGGGGCTCGAACCCGCAACTTCCGCCGTGACAGGGCGGTGCTCTAACCAATTGAACTACTGTCCCTCGTTTTGCCGTTTTTTCAGGCACAATTTCTATTATGCCTATAACTTCACCTTTTGTCAAGAGGTTTTTTGAACTTTTATTTGGAAGCCCAAAATTTGAGTCTCTTGCAGGGGACTGAAGTTGTTGTCGCTCACCAAAATCAGACCTCTGCTACCATCGCCTAACACCGGCCCAAATGTCAACCCCTCAATGTTGTCTAGGGGAATTTTCAGGGTTTCCAAATCCAGCAGCAGCCGTTTTTGAGCGGGAGAAACCTCGCTGAGACGGCTTTTGAGGCTTTCAAGTGCTTCAATACGATCGCCCTTTTCCAGAGAAATCTCAAAAATTCTGATAGTTGTGCCAGTTTCCAGGGAGAAAGCACGCTCTAAACTCAGCAAGCGGTGATCGTCGATCGCCAACAAATCCACTAAACCGTTGCTAGTTAATTTTCCCACAGGATTCGCGCCAGCCGGTAGCGGTTCGGTGATGTAGAGAAACGACGCTTCTGGATTGCCGCTCACCGCATCGTAGCGCAAAATCCGGCACGGACTCCCGGTTTCCAGGGAAGCTGCGGTGCCATCTTGTACCAAGGCGTTTTCGGTAGCGGTAAATAGGTATTTGCGATCGGGCGTTAAAGTTAAACTCTCAAAAGCGAGATTGTTGCGGATGCCTTTACTGCCTTTGTCATCCGGCAAAAACTGTTCAGGAATTGCCAGCGTCTTCAGGAGTTTACCATCGAGGGAGAACTCTTTGATAAAAGGATTTATTTGGCGATCGACATCTCCCTCAGAAGAAACAAACACGCTATTGCCAGTAAAAGCTATCCCTTCGGGATCTAAACTTAATTCAGGAAAACCTTTGCCGTTTTCATCTAATAAAGTAGTGACACCAGTAAAAGTAATTTGCTCTTTTTCCAGTTTACCAGATTGCAAGTTAATTTTGAGAGTATAGAAGCGCGCCGGATCCTTGCTGCTGCGGTCATCAGAAATGGCATAATAAACTTGTTTATCGGCATCATAAGTAATGCCCGAAAGTCCGCCAATTTCCGTCCCCTGAAACGGAGAACCTGTAGGAAATATTGCTCTGCCGATAAAATCTATTTTCGTAACGGCGAAAGATTTGGCTGACTGGTTTACCCAAATAGCAACAGTTGCTGCCATCAAAAAACAGACAATAAATATAGTTGCTTTTGCTAGCTTTCGCATTTTACCAATAAATACATTATTACCTATCTTCTTCTTCTTCCCTTTCTTCCTTCGCGCCGCGACGAAAGCGGTTCATTACATCTAAAAATCACGGCTCATGATTTAGCAAAAAATTGGTCAACCAATCTTTAACCACATAAGTAGCACGACAGTCGTCCTCATTGTAGCGGACGATCGCCTCCAAGAGCGATCGATCGCCGGTTTTAAGCCAATCGTCGTACCAGCAGACGCACTGAGCACCATTAGCCTTAGCATCTCGCCAATCAAAACCCAGCCAGCGGGCAATTGGTTTGAGTGCGTAACTTTCCACCGGCATAATCGCTTTTTGCGTCACTTGTTTGTGAATATCTACAAACCGTTTCAGCACGGGTTTCCACAAATAAGCTGGAGTATTGTAAAGTTTAGCCAGTCGCTTAAAAGTCTTGACTTCGTAGTCGCAAAAATGGAAAATCGGAGCAATAGGATAAGCCCACATTAATTCTAAAAATTGCTCCCAGATTGCACCTTCCTCTGCTGCTGATTCTGCTAAAAAGCCGTGGAATTTTTCCGTCTTGTTGTACCTGTCAACAACTAAGACTCCGTGGAGGTAATCCAAGTTTAACTCTGGTTCCGCTTCAATATCAAAGTAGAGTTCTATTGGAGCGATCGGCAAAAACACAGATTGGGAATACGGAATTGGTTTCTTGCGGAGAATTGGCGCAGGTATAGAAGATATGGCAGGTTTATTTTCTCTAATTTTTACTACCTCAACTGCGATGTCATTCAAGATATTGTCTACAATATCTGGTACGATTTCAGATGAGTTAAGTTCTTCTGAATTCTCACTTCTACGTTTTTCTCGATCGTTACTCCGTGTATCCGTGTCAAAATCCCTGTCGTGCCTTCCTTCTTCCTTCTTCCCTCTTCCTTCTTCCTTCTTCCTGACATCCGTTACATCCGTTACAAAATCCGTTGCCGAACTTCCTTCCTCCCGCAACAGCGGTTGATTTAGCAAGTGCGATTGAGCTTGCTGCACCACGTCAAAAGCAACTCTGTCCGGGAATTCGGGATACTCAGCCAGCAGTTCGGAACTAGCATTAGCGAGAGCTTCTACATCAGTAATTTCGAGAGTTTTTAGTCTAGCATAGCGGCTGGCAGTAACTCCCGGCAATAAGGAAAGATGTTTAATAGATTCGGCTTCCGCGTGACAGAGAGTATACCAACCGCAAAGATTGCACTTTTGCCGGGAAATAAACACCTCTGGTTTATCCCGATTTTCTATCATCTGAATGCAGTTGTCTAAAATCTCGAACATCTGAGGAGTTCGCTGGTCGAGATTCACCTGCCACAGCCCTTTTTTTCGCAGCATCAGCCACGCAGTATCGGGCATTGTTTCCTGTACGGAAGCTAAAACTTGGGCGTGAAAAGCTGCGATAATTTGATACTCTTGTTTTGGTCGCTTGCTAAGCCAAATATCCGCAGTAATATAACTCCAATCGCCAAATCTTGATTGTCCCGGCTGTTTGATTAATAAATGGGGGCGGCTGATTAGGGTAATGTTTGAAGAGGGAATATTGGAGGATGAAAGATGAACGGGAGTTTCGGGAATTTCGCCAAATTCGGGGAAATATTGACTGTCAATTCTTACCAGAGAAGTTGTTGGGGCGTTGGTTTTGCCGAATTCGCCCTGGATCAGAACTCCTCGGTAAATGCGATCGACCCCTTGCTGCATTAAACTCAATGTAGCGGCCGCGCCAGCTTCCCAATCCCCTCTAGGATAATATGGTTGTTGGTAAGTCTCGTGTTCCAAAGCTTGCTGCTGGTATGTCGCGCTGTCGCGCATCAGTTTCAGCAGAAAGTCGCTGGGAGGATCTAGTTGTTTCCAGTCTCCGCAGGTGTCTAAAAATGCTCGGAGATGGCATCGCTGATAGGAAAGTAGCAGTTTGTCAGTTATTAACATTTAGTATTTGCAAGGCATAGAGTATCAGGCAAAAGGTATAAAATTCACACCATCAGTTATTCAATATTAACGCTATCAATAATTCCCCAAAAAAAATGACAAAGGACAATCACCGGCAACAATTCCCAGCTTTGGCCAATAAAGCTTATTTTAACTACGGCGGACAAGGGCCGCTTCCTGAGCCTGCTTTAGAGGCGATTTATGAGGCTTACAAACGGGTGCAGCTTGGGGGGCCGTTTTCGGCGGAGATGGGGGCTTGGGTGGTTCAGGAGGCGATGCTGACGCGACGTGCGATCGCATCTGAGTTGACAGTACCTCCTGAAACCATCGCCCTGACTGAAGATGTCACCGTCGGCTGCAATATTGCGCTGTGGGGCATTGACTGGAAAGCAGGCGACCATTTGCTGATTTCTGACTGCGAACACCCCGGCGTTGTAGCTAGTGTAATGGAACTTCAGCGCCGTTTCAACATTGAGGTTTCGATTTGTCCGTTGGCGGCTACTTTGAATGAAGGATCTCCGGTGGCGGTGATTGCTGATAATTTGCGGCCAAATACTCGCTTGTTGGTTATCAGTCACATTTTGTGGAATACTGGCCAAGTTTTGCCTCTGGCTGAGATTGTGAAAGATTGTCATGAAAGAGGAGTGAAAGTGTTAGTTGATGCGGCTCAATCTGTGGGGGTTTTGCCTTTAAATTTGATTGAGTCGGGGGTTGACTTTTATGCTTTTACTGGTCATAAATGGTGGTGCGGCCCGGAAGGTTTGGGGGGGCTTTATGTGAGTGCGGAAGCTTTGGCAGATTTGCATCCGGTGTTTATTGGTTGGCGGGGAATTGCGCGGGACCCTAATACTAAAGTCCTTGGCTGGAAGCCTGGATCGCAGCGTTATGAAATTGCGACTTCGGCTTATCCTTTGTATGCGGGTTTGCGGAGTGCGATCGCCCTGCAACATGAATGGGGTACGATCGAGGAAAGGTATGCAGAAATTTGCCGCTTGAGTAAGTATCTGTGGGAGCGTTTGTCGGAACTTCCCGATGTGGAATGTTTGCGGACTTCGCCACCGGAAGCGGGTTTAGTTTCGTTTCGATTGATGAATAAGATGCCGCACCAGCAGTTAGTTGCTTTGTGGGAAAAACAGGGGATTATGGTAAGGACTATTCCTTCTATTGACTGTGTGCGGGCTTGTGTTCACTATTTTACCACTGAGGCGGAGATTGATAAGTTGGTTGGGGCGATCGCAATACTGTAGGGTGTGTCGCTACCTTTGAGTAAAACTTTAGCATCGGCAGTTATTCATTTTCAGCAAGCCACAGCTCGATTTCTTCTCGGTTGTGTTCGTAATAGTTCGCAACCGCTTGCAAATCTTGAAGGGTGAGTCCTGGATAATTATAGAGAAGTTCGGCTTCAGTTGCGCCCTGTTGTTGGTAGGCGATAATCGTCCAGACGGGAATTCGGGTATCGCGAATTCGCGCTGCACCGCCACAAGTTCCTGGAGTTTTGTGAATGGGATGTTGAAGGGTTTGGACGAATTGCAGCGTTTGTGCTAGCAAGTCATCAGGCAGTGTTTCAATGGTTTGGAGAAGTTGTTCTTTGATGGTCATAATCGATATCCAGATGCAATAGCGGTTTAGACATTGGCAGCTTCGATAATTTGTTCGGCGACAATAGAGGCGTCTATTTCCTGACGGTGAGCCTCATAAAAAGCGAGAGCTTCATTCACTTGAGATTCACTGAGATCATATTCATTCGCAATTTCTTTTGGAGATAAACCCCATCTCTGGGTTGCGATAGCTATTGTTTGTACCCGCAAGCGAGTACCGCGCAAAACGGTAGTTAATTCGCCACTAGCACCCCGCACGTAGGTGATGTGAGGAAAAGCAAGGTCATCATGCCGCTTTTTTATCATAACTTAGTTATTAGTGTGGTTGTTGTTATTTAAGTCTTCTCTTGGAGGTTGTGAAGGTAGCGTTTCGGCTATATTTCGGATGTAAACACCAATAATCATTATTTTATCTTTTTCAATACTTATACTGCCTATCTTTACCCATGTATCTACAGGTAAAGAATCACTTCCTTGAGGTTCAGGCAATAACTCTGTTTTATATCCAGCTTCGTCAAGCCACTCAGTAATATTTCTCCAGTTTTCTACTTTTTCATTGGCTTTGCCAACGAGACTTTTAATGTGTGGATATAAAGTAGTACACATTTCACTTTCAACGCCTTTGACGCTTTTATGGAGTTTATTTGCTATGTCGGCGGGGCTGTAACCACAAAGCAAGCCGCGCAGGTGCAGCTTTTCGACTGGTGTGAGACGCTTTCCCTTAGCGGAGGCTAGATCGGTGTAGAGTGTTTCCAAGTCCCAGTGGTTTGCAGCTTGGGTGAATTGTTCGTTGGTAGGGGGCATTGCGGCGATTCTTTAGAAAATTTCTAGTGAAATTATAGCTTAATTTGTAGTGTTGGATAGGTGTTAGTAAGTTGTCGCTATGTTGTAACAGGTTTACCATAGGGTATAGCTGAGTATGATTGCACAGGTAAATAGTGCTGTGGGTGCAAAGCACTAGCTGAATTATAGAACCCCTTTGATATCTATTGTTGTTGCCACAAGCCTCATGCCAGATAGATTTCAGCTTTTTTGTTACCATCGCCACACGATCTATCGTCTTGTGGCTGTGGAGTGATGCCAGACGGCTGATTTGTCTGTCTTATTGTTGAATATAAAGATGTCAAACCGGTTCTATAGCGAATAATACATTTGACCCTGTACCTGCTCGTCATCCTTACAGTTATTGCATTAGTCCCAAGTTAACATCAGCAGTTAGTCTATAAAGTAGTGCTTGGACAAAATCAATGGACACCAATCTAGGAGAACTAACAGTTCGGATTAGACAAGAGCTAAATGAGTATCAAGCTCAGCTTGGACAAAGACTAAATAAACTTTTGGCTCAAGGTCTAATTTCCCGTACACAGATAGAGGAAATCATCAGAGAAGCAAAGGTGACAGGTGAAGAAGTTGTAAATGCTCTAAAATCACCAGCGAGTCAGGTAGAAGAGGTAACAGAAATCTATGTTTATACTTTGTTTGAAAGTTACAAAGAATCTGTTAAAAAGAGGATAGCGGAAATACAAATAAAATCTGAGCAACGTAATTTTTGGATAATACCTGATTTTTGTGGTTGGTTAAAATTGTCTAAAAAATCGCCTAAAAAATCCCCAAAAACACGCTCTGACAGGAAATCTTAAAATGGTAGACTTTGGCCTAGCTTTTATCTGCATTCTAGTTTTAGTGTGGCCTACGATCGCACTTATGCGATTTTTGGCAGATTTTATCAGCGAAAATATGAGTAATTGGCCTTTTTTACCTTGGCTCTTTGTTAAGCCATCTACAAGTTATATCAAGGGTAAATTTGGCTATGCGAGTGCAGAGGAACTTCGGCACGCAGTTAGAGTCACTGTTATAATTTGTGGTATTATAACAGCTCTTTTTTTGCCTCGTTTATTGATTCCTGTCATTATTTGGGTGCTTGTTATTTCTTGGTTAGTAAGTTTTGTTGAGTCAAACTAACAAGTAGTTACAGAGGAAATATACACTATGAGTTGTCAAGGAAACGATCTAGTTTGGATCAATGGAAAAGCCGTTCCTGTACGCTATGAAAATGAGGGTGGAAAGGCAATACTACCTAGTAGTGTCGAAAGAGATATAGCTCTTAGCTTTATCGGTAGCGCACTATTCAGTCCTGTTACAGGGTTGGTAATTGTTATTGGGCGTGGAGTGCGCGATATACGCTTAACTTATGAAGACATTGTACAAGACATAAAAAGTGAGGTTCATATGCGTCGTGTTGATGGAAAAGCAGACAGGCTGCGATTCGTGTATCAGAGATTTGGAGAAGAAATCGATATGCTAGTAAATAGTAGTTATCCAGAAGAAGTTAAACAACAGGGCAAAGAAGGACTACTAGATGCCATGAAGCAAATGTATACACAATCTTAAGTTTAGAGATTATCAACTCAACTTCTCACACATTTCCCAAGCAAAAAATTAGCGCAACTCACCAAAAATACCATGACACAGAACTTCTACGATCGGACTCCAAGCAGGGCTTTATCTAAAAATAAAAAAGGAGAAATCACAAAGTATAGAAATCCTGCCATTCAACTTATTGGTGGCATCGTTGAGTTAGACGAATCACTGAAAACTTTCATTAACAATCAAAGGATTGATAGCAGTATTATCAGTGCTGACTATAAAACTTGGTCTAAATATGACCGCTCTCAACGTTAAGTCACAAAAGATTTAGTATTACCCACTCCCACAAAAGAAACCGGGTTTTTTACCGAATCTGCGCGCTGCGACGCAGTATTATTGCAAAAAACCCGGTTTCTGAACTCTCAATTAATGAGAATGACCGTGTTCACCATGAGAATGCTCGTGCCCGTGAGAATGCCCGTGCCCGTGAGAATGACCGTGATCTCCATGAGAATGCCCGTGTTCCCCGTGAGAATGACTGTGCTCGCGGTGCGCCGCAGCCAAACTCGGATTAACAGCAACCGCAGTCTCATTCAACAACGCTTCAATCTGCGGATTTGCCCACTCTGCCGCCATTTTCAGAAACTCTGGATGGTCGTTAACGCAAGGCAATTTGCGGTAAGTTACTCCTTTACGCTGTTTCTGCAAAGACTCAATAATGTGGTCTACATCTAACAAAGTTTCGTGATTTTCTGTGGCAAATCCGATCGGCATAAACACGATCGCAGTTGCACCCAGATCGATCAAATTCTTCGCAGCCAACGTCGCATCCGGCTGCGTCCATTCAATCAGCGGCGTGTCGTGATTCAGCCAACCCACCGAAATCAAAGGATAGCGATACATCAAACGTTCCCGCACGCGATCGTACAAAGCTTGACTTTCCACAATTCCCGAAGTAAAGCCCTTCGCCTTGTGCGGACAACCGTGATTCATCAGCACAATCCCAATCTGAGAAGGCAAATGCGCTACAGCTAAATCGTTCTTAATTTCCTCTTCAACCAAACGCGCCATCAAATCGATGTAAGCAGGTTCATCGTAAAAAGAAGGAATGTAGCGCTGTCCTTTTACCCAATGTTCCTTACCATCAAAGGTTTGTGCTAAAGCTTTATTCACCTGTTCGACTGCAATGCCGCTGGTGAAAACAGAATCAACTACCAACAGCGGATAAATCAGAATTTTGTCAAATCCTTCTGCTTTAATTTGCGGAATTACTTGTTCCGGCAAAAACGGCGCGCAAAAGTTAAAAGCTTTGAACACTTTTACTTTATCGCCCCATTTCTCCTGTAAATTCTTTTCAATCCCGGCGCGCTGCTGTTCAAAAATTGCATTGTGCGGCGAAACGAATTGACCGTGTTGGTGACTCCACTCGTGCAAGTCAAAGATTGCTAAAATCTTCGCCAGCGGCGGATAAATCCAAAGCGGTACTGGCGCAAACTTTGCCGTAAGCAAATTTAAAGCTTGTTCGTTGTAGTTGGCAAAATCGTCGTAGCTTTCGACTTCGCCGTAACCCATCAGCAATACAGCAACGCGATCGTTACTTGCGGGTGTCGCAGATGTTTTGAAATCGATTTTTTCTGGAGAAGCAACCACTTTGTATTCCTCAATTTGAATTATTTGGAGAGTCGCAGGAAGGATGAATCAGAATTGCGAAGAGAAACCCCGTTTCTAGACTCCCCGGAGATCCCCCTCGCATCCCCCTTAAGAAGCAGGGCTGTTTCATTCTCGGTTGATGGGGAGATGGGGAGATGGGGAGAGGGGGAGAAAAGCCCTTTTCAAGAGAGTGATTAATTTTTGAGCTTTTGAGTCATCCCTCCGACTGCCCTTCTCCCCATCCCCCTCTCCCCCCATCTCCTCATAAAGATGAGTTTTTTGGTGAGAATGAAACAGTCCTGCCTTAAGAAGGGGGACTTTGAGACTCTTTCTCCCCTCTGAAGAAGGGGGGCTGGGGGGATCGGAATCTGATAGGAAAGGCAAGAGAATACGCCGCAGGGTCTGGGACAAAGGGCATTAAGTTTTATGTTTTCTTAAGACTTCCTCACCTTGCCTCCGGTTTCGGTGTCTCGGAGCGTTCCCAGCGTTTATTTTGGGGGGATATCATTCAAACACGACTCTGTTATTAGTTTAACATCCTATCCCCCTGCATAGCATATAATTAATTACGGTGTACAATAAAGTAAAGTTATGTTAAGCTCATAATTAATTTTCTTGAAGCACGATGAGACTGGTAATTTGCCCCGGAATCCATGACCCAAAACTAACCGATCGCTTCCTAGAGGGACTTTCGGAAGTTTGGGGAGACGCAGAATCCCGGCAAAATCCGCAAATAGTCGATCGTGTCAAGATTTTTCCCGCTCATAAACATCCCCCTTTTTCAGCTCTTGACATATTGCATTTTTTGTGGGCCGAAGAGTTGGCAGGAGAAAATCTAGTATTTGTCAGCTTTTCGGCAGGAGTAGCCGGGGCGATCGGGGCGGCTTGGATGTGGCAGCAACTCGGCGGCAAAGTCGGGGCTTTTTTTGCCTTAGACGGTTGGGGAGTACCCCTGGGGGGCAATTTTCCCATCCACCGAATCAGCCACGATCGCTTTACGCACTGGAGTTCGGCAATTCTCGGTGGCGGTGGAGAAAGCTTTTATGCAGATCCGGCGATCGAACATTTGGATTTATGGCGAGCTCCCCAAACGGCAAAGGGCTGGCACGTCAGCCAAACCGCCGCCGGCGTTGAGACTGTCGCACCCACAACCGCAGCAAAATTTTTAGTCCACCTATTGAAACAATACGGAGTCCAATCAGTTGTTTAATCTTAATTTAGTATCATCCGCGATCGCACCTATTGCCACCATCGCCCGCCTCGACAATTCTGTCACTTCAGGCACAACAAACACCATCAAACAGTGGTTAATATTTAGCGCCTCTGCATTTTTAGTCTCAATTCCAGTCTTCGTGCAAGCACCGTTAGTGCGTCTATATCCAACCATCAGTTTGCTATCAACTATCCCCTGGTTTGTTCTGAGTTTAATTCTAATTTTTCGCCCCAAAACACAACTTTGGGGAGATTTATTATTAGGATTTGCCGGATGCTGGCTGGCAGGTTCTATCTATTGGGGCTGGTTTAGATGGGAACCAATTTTACATCTACCTATAGAAGCAATTGGCTTGCCTTTTGCTATTTGGTGCTTGGGCAAATCTTGGGGAAAAGTTGGTAGCTATTTTTACTTGGGTTCGCTATTCGGTACTGCCATTACTGATTTATATTTTTACTTAACTGGGTTGATGCCTTACTGGCGACAAGTGATGCACGCGGAACCGGAATTAGCAATGCCGATTTTTCAAAGTGCGATCGGTCAAATCGAAACTCCTTGGGGCATAGGTTGCGCTTTAGTTTTAATCGCTGTGTTGCTAACAGTCGGTTTGCTGAGTTTGCGCGATCGAGAACTGCACTGGCGTGCTTTCAGCGGCGCTGTGTTAAGCACGCTTTTGGTAGATGGTTTATTTTGGCTGGCTGCTTCTGCTGCTTAAGATTTATGATGGGTTTCTATGTTGGTAAGTTGTGACCGCAGATGTGGGCAGATTGACGCAGATTAACGCAGATTTTTTTGAGATTTCCGACTTTTTTAAGAAGTCGGGAATATGGGTATTTTTTTTTAGCATCCGCCTGTTAACTTGATATAAGTTACAGGATAGTTAGGATTAGTGGGATTCCCGATTAACCGCTGATTCCTACAATCGACAAGCAAATCTAACTTCTCCAAAACCACCTGACCAATCAACACTTCATCACCTGTTACCAGAGCATCCTCGGTAGTCCTACGCCCCTCAATTTCAATTAATATAGCCTCCGTTACTCCTACGGTTTCCTGACGACCATCAGCATACTTAACAAGCTGCTGTCCTATAATTCGTAAACCTAGGTGCTGTACCATCTCTGCTGAAATTACTAGGTAAACCGATCCTGTATCTACTAGAGCTTCTGTTTCACACTCACGCAACAGCCGAGGCGCAAGCAACCCCCGACTAATTAGAGCTTCATCTATGGCATTGGTCAGCTTTACCTGAGTCTTAACTGCCCCCATGTTCTTACTTCCATCCAATTCTAATTTATTTAATTCTTTCATATTAAATTTCCTTTTAATCTTTTGCTGCTTACATTATACGAGTTCTGCTAACTGAGACGCGATCGCCCCTCATTCCTATATGATTTAAAATTATCATCACTCAAAACTCAAAACTACTTAATCATGGCTTTCATTTCAATTCGCGGTGTAGAACATTATTACGAGTGGATAACGGCAGATAACACGGCCCAACCTAGCGGGAAACCAGTGATGGTATTCCTGCACGGGTGGGCGGGTTCAGCGCGCTACTGGGAAAGTACGGCACGGGCTATTGCTGATGATTTTGATTGTTTGCTTTACGATATGAGAGGTTTTGGTCGATCGCCTTTGCCAAAAGAGCCTCCTGAGTCCAGCTACGAACTCGAAACCTACGCCCGCGACTTAGCTGAATTGTTAGAATCTCTGAATTTAAGCCGCGTCTTTCTCAATGCTCACTCTACAGGTGCATCAATTGCTACTTTATTTCTCAACCTTTACCCCGAAAAAGTAGAAAAAGCAATTCTCACTTGCAGCGGGATTTTTGAATACGATGAAAAAGCCTTTACAACTTTTCACAAATTCGGCGGCTATGTGGTAAAATTTAGGCCATCTTGGCTGGCATCGATCCCCTTTGCCGATCGGCTATTTATGGCCCGGTTTTTGCGCCGTTCCCTGCCCACAGAGGTCAGTCTGGCGTTTCTCAAGGATTTTTTAATGGCAGACGAGCAAGCTGCTATAGGTACAATGGTGACGGCCGTCAGCAAAAGAGCCGCCGAGGAAATGCCCCAAGAATTTGCGCGGCTGAGTGTTCCCACACTGCTTGTGGCCGGAGAATTTGACCAAATTATCCCTGCGGTCATGGGAGAGCAAGCAGCCTCCCTCAGCAAAAAAGTAGAATTTGTTATAATTCCGAATACGGCTCACTTTCCGATGCTGGAGGATGCCGCAACATACTTGCAGCGAATTCGAGAATTTTTGCCAGCAGCGGCTTAGCTGAGTTATTGTTCATCTAATGCACGATCGGACAAGCAAGCTTTGAGAACGGCTTTTGCTCCGATCTTAATTTTTAATTCCTAATTTCTTAAAGCGAAAGGTGGTACAATGAACGACCTCGACCAATACTATAAAGTGCTGGGACTGTTGCCGGGAGCTTCCAGAGAAGAAATTAGCCAAGCCTACAAGGATTTAGCGTTCATTTGGCACCCCGATCGCATCCCCAAAGACAATCCCAGACTACTACAGAAAGCTGAAGAAAAGATTAAGGAAATTAATCAAGCTCGCGAACAATTGCGATCGATTCAACCAAGAGGTCAGAATCAGAACGTTCAGCAAAAACATACTCAGCACAAACACACCCAGTACCAAAACACCCAGCACAAACACACTCAGCAACAAACTACCCAGCAACAAAACGCTCAGTACAGAAACACTCAACAACAAACTACCCAGCAACAAAACGCTCAGTACAGAAACACTCAGCAACAAACTACCCAGCAACAAAACGCTCAGTACAGAAACACTCAACAACAAACTACCCAGCAACAAACTACCCAGCAACAAAATACTCAGCAACAAAATACCCAGCAACAAAATACCCAGCAACAAAATACTCAGTACAGAAACACTCAGCAACCCAACAGTCAGTACCAAAACACTCAGTACCAAAACACTCAGCAACCCAATAGTCAGTACCAAAACACTCAGTACCAAAACACTCAGTACAGAAATACTCAGTATCCAAACACCCAGCACCAAAACACCCAGCCACCGTCGGCAAACCCAAAAGAACCGCGCTACTCTTCTGAACCCTCTTCAGGAAAATATCCTGGAAATTATGCGGGAAACTATGGGGGAAACCCTGCAGGGCCCTATTCAGAGGCGTCGCGCTACCAATCGCAGCCACCGCCATCTCAGTCTTACCGCCAAGCTGGGCCGCAAGCTCCCGATTTGAGCGGTTCCAACTTCAAAGGAGCTTCCTTAAAAGAAAAGGATTTTTCAGGAAGAAACTTGAGCAATGCAAACCTGAGTGAAGCTGACTTAAGTGATGCTTTTCTACACAACGTCAATCTCACAGGCGCCAATTTGCACCAAGCAAACTTGTTCCGGGCCAATTTGTTAGGAGCTTGTTTGATCAATGCCAACTTGAGAGAAACCAACTTAATCGGAGCCGATTTGAGCGGTGCTGACTTGAGCGGTGCTGACTTAACAGGAGCGAAAATCGGTTACGGCGATCGAGTTATGGTCAAACTTACCCGGACTACATTAACAGGTACAATCTTACCCGACGGTACCGTTCATAGCTAAATTATTTAGTTTTTAGTCAGTCGTTGTAGACGCGGGTTTGACCCGCAATAGTTGCTGCAATTCCAAATACAAAAAAATCCGCCCTTTGCGAATTTGGGAGAAAAACTTATATTTTGTCCGCTAGAACAACCGCAATAAAATTGGTTCGTAGTGAGGGCATTCGTCGTCAGAATTATATGAGGACTTGCATTCCTTGCTGCGCACCCATATAGGTTAAATTACTTGAGATGATATTACGCGATCGCGATCGCAAAAACCGAGTTTTTTTACCCGGTTCAAGAACTGCAACGAGGTCTTTTCGTTCATCAAACCCCGTTTCTGTCTCCAACACAGCTAATCGAGATTCATATTACAGCAACCGCCAAAATGGTTCCTGTTCTGTTTTTTCCTTCTTCCTTTTTCCTTCTGCCTTCTGCCTTCTGCCTTCCGTTATTAATTACTTCCGCCATAGCGATTGCGTAACTTTCGTCCAGCAGCCAGCATAGCCCCTCCCGCCATCAAACCCCCCACAGTCATCGGTTCTGGAACCGCCTCAGCTTTTTCCGTCCCCACAGAACCACCTTTAATAAATACAGCAGAATCTACATTGCCGTCGCCCACATCTTTAATGCGGATGCTGAGAACATTCGTCTGATTTTGCTTGAGCAAACCCTCAAAACCTAAAACTTTAGTAAAACCGTCCAGCTTAATGATGCTAGCAGCAATACCTGTCAAACTTGAGTTGTCAATATAGTCCGCGTGATCTGCAGAGCGATTATTTGGATCTGGAACCAGATTATTAATCGTAAATGTTTTCCCGTCGCTCAACTTTGCCAAATTAGTGCCATTCAACAGGAGTTCAAAATTGTCATTAAATTCAGAACCGCCGAACTCAGGAAACTCCTCAGAAGCAAATACATATTCAAAGAACAACTTTTCGACCGTGCTATTAGCAAAAAAGCTGAGGTTGAGCTGAGTCAAATCCCCCTGTTCACCCCTAGGCCCAAAGTCCGTGTTTAAATCGCTGCCGTTGGTCATTAGATTATCTTTCCGATTTTTACCCGGTATATCAGTGACTTTACCAGTGCTCAGAACAACACCTGATGTCAAACCGAAGGGGTCATTAGTGAAAGTACCAAAAGCAGCCTCATTTCCTGTAATTGAAACAGAGAAATCACTCAATCCGGCTGTATTAGTTCCTAACAAATTATTTTTCAAAGTCTCAATGTTGTTAGTTGCCCCTACCGAAAATGCCATGGCTGGCGCTGCCAACCAGCTCAGGACACCAGTCAATGTAGCAGTTAAGGCAGCAGTTTTGTGAGAATTTATCATAAATTTTTTGTTAAAAATACAAAGCTGATTCAATACACAACTTCATTTTCACACTATATAACTATCAATGTCTAGTGCCTTTACAATGACTTTATATCTAAGTATATTTACGGTTTTTGTAGTTATTTTTTTTTGTAGTTCTTGGCAGTTAGTCAGTCAATAAACCTCTCCACAAAAACATGGATGCCAAAATATACGTACACAGACTAATAATTTCATGACTTACGCACTGGATACTAAAAGAAACCGGGTTTTTATATCGTTGGCGATCGCGCACTCGCGTGGGATTTTGGTGAAAAACCCGGTTTCTGCGTAAGTCCGCAATTTATATCAAGTCGGCTCGATCGACCATTCCGGTAGAGGGCGGGGCGGGTTTACTCAAGTGCTGGTGAAGAAGTCAAGATGATGACAACCCGCCCCTAGAAAAATTACGGTTCACAGATGACTAAAACCCCCTTGCTTCTCCTTCGCCGCGCCGATCCGCAGCCCCTTCTAACCAACCGTCAGCAGTCAGGACGATCGCATTAGCGTTTCCCCAGCCGTCATCTTCCACAATCAGGTGTCCCCGCCGCCGCAACTCCGAAAGCGTCGCAGCCTCAAAACCTCCCCCTTCCACCCTCAGCCGATCGGGCTGCCATTGGTGGTGAATTCTAGGTGCAGATACAGCCTCCCCGACATTCATGTCGTAAACCAACACGTTCAGCACTATTTGCAGCACCGTGGTAATAATTGTGCTGCCTCCGGGAGCCCCAGCAGCCAGACGGAATTTGCCATTTTCGGTCACGATGACCGGCGTCATGCTGGATAAAGGAGTCTTCCCCGGGGCGATCGAATTTGCCTCCCCGCCCACCAAACCAAACAAATTCGGCACTCCAGGCGCTGCTGCAAAATCGTCCATCTCGTTGTTGAGCAAAATTCCCGTACCCGCCGCCACAGCGCCAGCCCCAAAACCGCCATTCACCGTAAACGTCAAACTCACAACATTGCGCTCTTTATCAACTACCGTTAGGTGCGTAGTTTCAGGAGACTCCCACACGAAGCGGCTCAAAGTTTCAGCGTCAACAGCTTTTACATCTCTGGAGGGTGTGGCTTTTGACATTTGAATTTGCGATCGTCTCAATTTGGCATAATTGATGCTAGTCAGAGCTTTGATCGGTACATTCACAAAATCCGGGTCGCCCAAATACTCCGCCCTGTCAGCATAAGCAATCCTCATACTCTCCGCCAGCAAGTGCAAAGTATCTGGACTTTGCCTTCCCAAACTCTTGAGATCCGTATCTCCCAGAATATTTAAGATTTGCAACAAATGAACCCCGCCGGAAGAAGGAGGCGACATCGCGCAAATTTGGTAAGCGCGAAAGTTGCCGCAAACCGGATTCCGCCAAATCGGCGTATAGTTTTTCAAATCTTCGAGAGTGATAATGCCGCCGTTTTTAGCCATGTCGGCGGCGATCGCCCGCGCAATGTCCCCGGTATAAAAACTTTGCGGATTTTCTGCAATCTGCCGCAATGTCCGCGCCAAATCCCGCTGCACCAAAAGCTCCCCCGGCTGGTATAAAATGCCACCGCGAGTAAAAACATCCCGCGCCGCCCGGTTTTTGGCGATCGCATCCTGTCGTTGCCTGGTAGCTGCGGTAAACCGCGAACTTACCGGAAAGCCTTTTTCAGCCAGGGCGATCGCCGGCGCCACCACAGCCGCCCAAGGTAACTTACCGTACTCGCGGTGCACTGTATAAAGTCCAGCCACAGTACCCGGAATACCCGCCGCCAAATGCCCGTCCAGACTTGCCCTTGGGCGCACCTTGCCTGAGTTGTCGAGGTACATATCCCGCGCAGCCCGTTTCGGAGCTCGTTCCCGGAAATCCAGCGCTTGCACAGTCCCCGTTTCCGCCCGCCGCAGCAGCAAAAAACCCCCGCCGCCGATACCCGCCGAAAAAGGCTCCACCACCGAAATCGCCAAAGCCGTAGCAGCCGCCGCATCCACTGCATTGCCTCCCTGTTGCAGCAGGGCCAGCCCCGCAGCGCTAGCCAGAGGGTGAGCCGAAACTGCCATCCCCTGTTTGCTGCGGCGCTGCTGCAAGTTTGGCTGTAGCTGCTGCTGGCAACCGCCGAACAGCAACACTGTTAGGACACAAGTATAAATTCGCACTTTGCTCAAGAACTTGGGGAACATTTTTTACAGGTGATTCGTGGATTTTTTACAGTATAATTTTATGCTTGTCTTCCCTAATATCTAGCGGTACTGAGTTCAACCGCAGATAAATTACCTGTTATGGCAGACTGGGAAACGATTTGACCCGGGGAGGCTCTCGCGACCCAAAAAACAGAGAAATGAGGGACAGCTTAGGGCAACTTAATTATTCAATAAGTTTGAAAAAGCATCTTTATTTAGAAATCACTCATCTCAACAAAGCTGATGAACGTAGAATAATTCAGTTGATAAAACCTCAAAAAAAATTAGTATAAATTTTAGATTGTTGATTATATTATGAAAATAATAGCAGACAATATAGAGTTTTTTTGATTATTTGTGCGGCAAATTGGTCAATCAACAAAATAGGATATACGAACTTTAGATCGAGTTTTTAAAACAACTCAAATTAGGTTTTAAGTGCGTAATGAAAGTATTTTATATTCAGAAAAATGCGGAGGAAAAACAATTTTATTATCAGCGGTTAACCGGACTAGTTATGAGTCATAAAGTCGGTTTATTAGTAGAGATCTAGTTGTCAAACCAACAATTTTGGGGGATGCCTGGTTTCTCTGGGTAAGTCCGATTAAAGCAAAAATATCCGATCGACTCTAGGAAAACTTCAATCCCCCGACAAAACCGTCAATGCCTCGCAGCCGAGGCTTGTGCGTCAGAAAAATTGTTGCCCAACAGTCTGCACTCCCTCTCCTAACACGTGTCCCCCCCTTATGATAGATAACACTGAGGTGCTAAGCCTGTTATATTGGCAGTATGTAGGCAAGTTTCGGGAATACTGGTACTTACACGTAAAGGAGTCAGAGTGTCTGCTGCTAGACTCTACTTCGGCGAACAACTACCAAACCACACCTAATGCAAGTTATGAACAGCGAACAAGTCAGTGTAATCATTCCTGCATTCAATGCTGCCGACACTCTGGCCGAGACAGTTGCCTCCGTACTCAGCGGTACCCACAAGAATCTAGAAATTTTAATTGTTGATGACTGTTCTACTGACGCTACTAACAAAGTTGCCGCTAAACTGGCGGAACAAGATTCGAGAATTCAATACTTCCGGAATCCCCAAAATTACGGGGTTTCTAAGGCGAGAAACTTAATGATCTATCGGGCAACGGGCGACTATGTAGCGTTTATCGACAGCGACGATACCTGGGAACCCAACAAGCTAGAAGTTTGTTTGAAGATGCTCGCAGACAATCCCGAAGTCAAAGCTGTGGCTCACGCTTTGCGGTATTTAGACAAGCGCGGCAACAAGTTGAGTTACATTCCCACCTATCCTACAACTAAAGCAGAAATGCAGGCGATTAAGGAGACAGGCGAAAGCCCTTGGGTTTTCCCGTCTTCTGTTGTAGTCGATCGCTCCATTCTTCTCAAAGAAGGTGGGTTTGCAGAAGATTGGGAGGTAGGAGAAGATACAGAGTTATTTACCAAACTTGCTCAAAAGTACGGCTTGCTAGCTACGACAGAACCTTTGGGAAACTATCGAATTAGAGGAAAGTCTCTCACGGATAAGCACTGGCTGAAAAAGCGCATAGCTTCTGATTGTGTCAAGGAAAACCAACTGCGGCGCTTGCGGGGAGAAAAAGAGCTATCACTCCACGAGTACGAACAGATACGCTTTAAGAATTTGCCCCTATTGAAAAAAATTAACAAATTCCGAGAAGTTTTGGCACTGCACTACATGAGAAAGCTGGGGCAAAGTTTTTTAAATCGGGAGGTTTTGCCGACTATTGTTTACGGCCTCGCTACCACAGTGCTCAATCCTCAAGCTACTCTGAACAAGTGGAAATGGATGAAGGCTCACGAGAAGTTGAGTCATCAAACGGCAGAAGGCATCAATAATAATTCGGCAGAATTAAACCCCCCGCGAGTTTCTGAATTCGGGGGGTTATCCTCAAGAAGCTGATATTTTTATGTAGGTTTTAGTCAAGAAATTAAGGAGCATCTCATATTTGTAAAAACACTTCTTCTGCCTTCTGACTCTTTCCTTCTGCTTCCTGCCTCAAAAGTCCAATTTATAGCTTGGCGGCTTTCATTGAGATCCTCCCAGAAACTAGGTGATGCCAATCAAGCCGCATCAAAGCCGATCGCGCAGGGGCTAGTGAATAGGCCCTCTTCGGGTTTTAAGTGGTATTTGAATGTTAATATCCTGTCGGGTCAATTACCAGCAATAACAACTACAGCGGCTTGCCGCAGTGCGATGGGAAACGATATAAAAATTTTTGAAAGTCGCGATCGGATTTCAGCTTTGATTTATTCGGCCCCCAGCTTCAACCCTATACAGGGCAGAAATAACAGCGTTCGCCCCCCGTGCTATTTGCCGCCAAAACAGTTACACTAAATATCATATATAAGTAAAGAGCCAAGTTTTTTGAATGGAAAAATGGGTAGCCAAGCCATTTTTGAGGCAGAAAGTAAAAGCAAAAAATTACAAAAAGTTCTGCCTTATAGCTTCAGAGGACGATCGCCTTTTTATTTGGAATTAGATTGAATTTATGGACTGGCAAGAAATTTCTGGTAACTGGGTATTAATTCCTTCAAGACCGATCGCGATCGTACATTTTCTCGGCGGTGCATTTGTGGCGACAGCACCGCAACTCACCTATCGCTGGCTGTTAGAAGCTTTGGGGAACCAAGGATATCTTGTAGTAGCAACGCCGTTTGTCAATACTTTGGATCATATTGCGATCGCCCGCGATGTCCTCAACAAATTTGAAAATGCCCTCGATCGCCTGCGGGCCACTAAATTGCTCAAATCTTCCTATCTCCCCGTTTACGGAATGGGACACAGCATGGGATGCAAACTGCACTTGCTGATCGGTTCTGTGTTTGACGTAGAAAGGGCAGGCAATATTCTGATTTCTTTCAACAATTATGCGGCATCCGAAGCAATCCCGATCGTCGAGCAAATTTCCCCCGTCTTTAACGTTGAGTTTACCCCGTCCCCCCAAGAAACTAATCGCCTCGTCCAAGATAGCTATCAAATTCGGCGCAATCTTTTAGTCAAATTTAACGGCGACAACATCGACCAAACCCTGCTGTTGACCAAACTGCTAAAAGCACGATTTCCCGACATGATTACAGTTCAGACTCTGACTGGCAACCATCAAACGCCCTTGGGGCAAGATGTTAGCTGGCCTGTGGGTCAAATTTTTACGCCCTTCGACGCGATCGGGCAATGGGTCAAACAAGAAGTGTATCGGGAATTAAATCAATTAAAACGGACAATTCTGCTGTGGCTGAATCCTACGTCCCCCGTTTAAAAGCCGATCGATCTCATTAACCGCAAAGTTCCTCCGGCAGTTGCAAAATATCAGCTTCATCCTTCGGCATTGAGACATGGCGAATAATTTTTGACCATCGACAAACAGTTCCGTCCATCAGCCGTTCTCTCGTAACGAATACTGTCTGCGATGTCTTTGATCAATTTTAGGCCCCGCCCGCCCGGAGAGTGAATATCTACTTTTTCCGAAATATCTTGGATTTTTTTCTCTAAATCAAACGGATCGCCCGAGTCCCAAATTTTAATCTCTAAAGATTCAGCGAACACTGCCACCTGAATGTCAACAGGCAAATCCGCTGGTTTGCCCTTGTGGGCGTGACGCACCGCATTCGTAAAGCCCTCAGCCAAAGCTAACTGACACCTGAGCCACACACTTGTAGGAATTCGCGAGTCGTACAATTGTGAAAACCAAGACAAAACATGGTCTAATCCATTGAGACCGGTATTGACTTGAAGATCCGCTTTTTTGAGCATCGGCAACTTTTCGGAACCTTTTAATTCAATCACGCTCAGCCACTGAAGTTCTCTATCGGTCTAGGGAAATATAAAACAAGGCAAAATTTGAGGGAAATTTGAGGGAAATTTGAGGGAAATTTGAGGATACTAGCTGTTGCTGCTAGTTTGTAAATATCAAATCTACTAATTGGTTTTTTAGAATACCAGAAATCGTGCTGCCATGTCAACTTGTCCGTGCTGCCAATAAAAATCGATCGAAGTTCATATTCTGAGTATAAACTGAGTGAAGTTTGAGGGCGCTAAAATTTTCATCAAATTTAGAGGTAAATTAAACTCCACGGTGCGGGGGCAAAAGCATTTACCTCGTCGAAGGCGATGTTATTAGAGTATACTCAATCTCAGACCAGCGCGCTGACAGGATATATTTTTAATGACCCCCAGACCTTGAAAGACTTGTAGTACCTGAGTGCCCATGTTTCAAATTCTGGTTATTGACGATGATACGGCTGTTCAAGAACTGCTGAGAAGAACTCTGAAAAAACAGGGTTACGAAGTAACAGTAGCAAGTAATGGCGAAGACGGTGTAGCCCAGGCGCAAAAATTGCGTCCGGCCCTGATAATTTGCGACTGGATCATGCCGCGCTTGACGGGCATAGATGTCTGCCGTCGAGTTAAGGCAGATCCGGATCTGTCAACTACACAATTCTTTTTGTTGACTTCTTTGGGTTCGATCGCCGATCGAGTCAAAGGGCTCGACGCCGGTGCCGACGACTTTATCTCGAAGCCGATCGAACTCAACGAATTACAAGCGAGAGTACGCGCCGGATTGCGGCTGCACCAACTCAGCCGAGATTTGAAAATAGCCAAGCAAAGTCTGGAAGCAGAATTAGCCGAGGCGGCGGAGTACGTGCAATCGCTGCTGCCAGATCCGATGACGGAACCTGTCAGCATTGAAGCAAAGTTCATTCCCTCCCGACAGTTGGGGGGAGATTGCTTTGACTACAACTGGCTGGACGCCGATTATTTGGCGATTTACTTGCTAGACGTGGCTGGTCACGGTTTGCGGGCGGCATTGCCTTCAGTGGCAGTTTTGAATTTGCTGCGATCGCGCGCCCTCCCCAACATTGACTACTACAAACCCAGCGACGTTTTGCGCGCCCTCAACACCACCTTCCAGATGAGCTACCAAAATGACAAGTATTTCACCATCTGGTACGGCGTTTACAACCGCATTTCTCGCCAGCTAGTTTACGCCAGCGCCGGCCATCCCCCGGCCGTGTTGATTTCCCAGTCGCCTGCGAGCACCGCTAAAATCCAGCGATTAAAAACCCCCGGAATGCCTGTAGGGATGTTCCCCGACGCCCCCTATGTCGATAATTGCTGCGATGTCGAGGATTTGAGCACTCTCTACATCTTTAGCGACGGAGTATACGAGATCCACCAACCAGACGGCAATATCTGGGGGCTTGACCCTTTCGTAGACCTGTTAGCAGCTTACAACGGTGCAACTGCCGACCAGTTAGAGCTGGTTTTGAACTACATTCAAACGTTGAACGCTAAAGCAGTTTTTGATGATGATTGGTCTTTACTCAAGGTAAACTTTGGCTAGCTGACCTCTTGCATTGCATCCGCGACAAAATAGCAAGAAGGCAGCAGCCAAAAAATTTAGTTAGTTGAGAGAATTTTGCTATTAAAAGCATCACGGGTCGGAAATATCTCGAAAACTCGATCCATGCTGGTGAGTTCAAATAAGATGCGGATTTGCTCGTTGATAGAACAGACAACTAATTGACTCCCAGCGGCCCGGACTGTTTTGAGCGCCAAGACTAAAGCACCCAAACCAGAACTATCCATAAATGTCACATCTTGGAAGTCTATCAATACCACATCGGCTCCCGCTTCCACTAGGTCGCTAATCTCTTGGCGGAATTGACTTGCCTTGGTGCCGTCTAAAATGCCAGAGGGCTGAATAATTTTAACTACAGGACTCATATTTTGCGGTGGGAATGTCAGAATTTCTAGCCAGACTAGGCTAGTATAGCTGCGAGATGGACTCCGATCCAAATAAGAGAGTGAGGATTTCTAAGACATTTTCACTCTTAAAGGCAGCGCCCAGCAGCCTCTAAACAGTCCAAGAAACTGATTCAGCTTACTTGTATGCTTCCTCAATATCTTCAGAGCGCCCTTAGCATCGGCGTTGACTGCCCACCCAATAGCTGTGCGGTAAAGTCCACAATGGATACGTTTGCGACTGAATTTATAGGTATTGGGGCTGTCTGCATTCCATAGGGGGAGATTGACATCTTCGACTTTTCATCGACTTAGCATAATTTTCGATTTCAACACCCACCACAGCGACAGAGCAGATACCATAACAATCAAAGCGGAAACAGCCGGTATGCCAGCGATCTCGCTCAAACCACCCATCACTGGAATACCGCCCACAATAATCGCGAGTCCGAGTGCAAAACCTGTGGCTGTGGCTGGCTGTTGTGGCATAATTTTGGCTGTGGCGGCGAGGGTGACAGGAATACTCGACTGGAGTAGTGCTAAACCAAGAATTAAAGTGAGGTAATTTGGTGGATAAAATAATAATAAAACTGCGGCAATTGTGAGGGAAACAATTGTGTAGCGCCTCCAGCCCCAGCGCTGTGCGAGAATACCGCCAAAGACTTTGGCAATACCGGTGACAAAGGCGATCGCAACGAGCTGATTGAGATGGATTTGCAAGAGGAATTGGAAGCTAGTCCAAACTGTGGAAGTGAGCGCGATCGCGCTCAGCAATACCAACAAAACCCCGTCATCTAAGGGATTTTCAATTGTTTCCTGCCCAGACAAAGCCGGAGAATGGGAGAAAACATCATATTTTGATAAGTCAATTATGGCAACGATCGCCATCATTAAACCAAGCAGGATTGCGATTGGCAAGCTAATTTTACAACCCGTCCATCCCCAAGCAATACCTAGTGTTAAGCCGATCGCTCCTGGTGCGGCAAAAATTCCCGGACCAGTAGTACGATTAGGAGTAGCAGTTAATGCTAAAGCGCCGCCACCTACATGAAAAGCTGCTGAACCAATTCCTGCTAAGATTATAGCTAGTGGAGAATGCCATTGAGCGATCGCCAATGCCAATAAAAGCGAAAACAATCCCACCAAAACAGCTAGACGAGGACGTTGAAATTTATCTGTTAACATTCCCGCCAATGGCTGATACCCAAAACCCAGAATGTTGTAGAGAATAATCAGCCAACTTGCTTGCTCAAAAGACATCGTGCGGGGCAAACTTCCTAACACAAACCCGGCGGCTGCATCAGCTAAACCGTGAGCAATACCAAGAATTAAGCAGAGGGAAATAGCAGAAAGGTAAATAGTTGGTTGGTGCAACCGGAATTTATGCTGAGAGTTTGGCATTAGCTTAGATATAGCAGTTGACAATTGACAGTTTTGGTCATAAACCTCATTTCTTTACGCCGTCGATTTTTTATCGATCGCGCAATCCAAATTTATCGCTTTTATCTGAGGAACCAGGAGGACATTGAAATTTACCATTAACCAGTTGCGGAATCTCAGGAGCTATCATTGATGGCTTGTCAGTTTCACAAATACCTTGAATGAATTGGTAATTGTCCTTGTCTTTAACAATAAATATTGTCAATCGGTAACTTTTGAGCTCCTTTGTTTTGCTCGCCACTGTGAAATTAGCTGTCGTTGCATCGCCCTGAATATCTAACCGATAAAATTTGTGATACCAAGTATAAAAAGATGTTTCTTTAAGAGCAAAATCTAATTCTTGCCAATTATCAGCAAAGCGTCCTTTTTCGTAGTATGATCTGTTTTGCATCCGAGTATAATTGTGTGCGAAGCCTCTCAATTCCCTAACTACTACTCGATGATTAGGTATTAAAACTGAATTTCCACCAGTGTTATAATTAAAGCCGGTAAGAGCCGGGATAAAAATCATGTAACTTGCTAAATTGCTAAGTAAAGAAAATAGTATTATTTGGCATCTTGATAATTCAAATTTTTCTCTTGCAAAAAAACAGTCATAAATTACAGATTCAATTATAAAAGAAAGAATCAAGCAAATCGCTAAAGATTCTTTAGAGATGTTATTAATATCGCGAGGTAAGGAGAAAATATTTTTATGCATAAGAGTGCTCAACACAAGAGGAATCCCTAAAATAGAAGTCGCAATATTTGCCACTAAAACTGCGATGAACAACCTGGGAAAACTAATGGCAATTTCTGCAGATTTCAAACACAGAAAAACAACTATCATCTCAACGGGAATAATGCTCACAAAAAGCCAGATATTACCAGTTTGTGACAGAAAGAAAGGGGCCGCTACATTGGCTACAATCAATTGAGACATTAGGTTGTCCTTGTTATTCAGAACGATCGCTAATTAACAAATAACAATAGCTCAAATAGGGCTAACTTTGGCGCGGTAGAGGAGTTTGTCGCCTTGTCTGTATCCCGTGTAGCGAACTTTGACGGTTTCTCCCGGCTGGGCTGTTCCTTCGATAAGCTGGTGTTGTTGAGGGTTGTAGGGAATCTGGGCTCCGACTGGGGCGATCGACTCCACTCCCCAATGCTCTAATAACTGCTCGACTGGCCGCAGCAAGGGCAGTAGTTTCTGAGCCCGCAAGTGGTGATTTTCCTGAGCTTTGCTCGCAGCAGTCGGCCACTGCAACATCCAAGATTCTAAAATTTGCACGCTAGATAGCTGGAATTCCTGCATCAAAGATTCTCGCTGCTGTTCGATCGAAGCTTGCAGGCGCTGATATTCTTGTTCTAGGGCTGTCGGTGGTGCCTGTTCTAACTCTACAGAGTCTGGTGCCAAGGTTGCGAGCAATTCGGTTAAGGAAATTTGTAAAGCTTGACTGATTTTGAGCAGGATGTCGGCTCTGGTTTGCAGGGCTAAGCCGCGACGGAGGCGACTTAGCTGGATCTCGGAAACTCCTGCTTTTTGGCTGAGTTCTCGATCGCTCGAAAGCCCCGCCTGTCGCATCAGGCGTTGCAGTTGAGGAGCATAATCTGGAATATTAGCTGCCACGAAAAATTCATCCAAATTAATAAATGGACATATTCTCGATCCTAAGCTCTCAGGAGCATTAACGAAATACATTTTTGAGGCGGGCTGTTCGGCCCGCCCCACAGCAGTTTCGCAATTTATGAAGATGCAAGTTCAATTCTTGAAAGCTTGCTATTTGACGGCTACTTTTTCCCGGGCTGCGGCTGTTGCACTTGTCGCAGAACCTTGCAAATGCGCTTCTAGGAACCACAAACGCTTGTCAATTGTGCGCGAAATTTCGGTGTAGAGATCCGCTGTATCGGCGTCGCCGAGTTCCGCTGCTTTGTCGATCGCGACTCGCAGGTGTTGGGCGTAGGGTGCGTAGCGATCGGCCAAAGCCGTCACGTATTCTTTCCCGTCTACAATGTCGAAAGGAAATTCTGGCAGGATCGAATCTGCGGCGGCTGTGCGGGCTGTTCCTACAGCCAAACCGCCCAAAGCTGTGACCCGTTCGGCAACCGTATCAACGTATTCTTCGAGTTCTGTTGCCATTTCGTCAAACAGCAAGTGCAACTGGTAGAAGTCCATGCCTTTAACATTCCAGTGAGCTTGTTTGACTTGAGTTTTTAAGTCCAGAGTCGTTGCCAGCGTGGCGTTGAGCAGCCCGACTACTTGAGAGCGGGTGGCGGCTGACATATCGATGCGGGTGGGGTAAAGATGTTGTTTGTGGTTGTTGGCAGTCATAGGTTTTTAGCTTGTTAGTAGTGATTGTCGATCGAACTTCTTAGAAAGGTTTGGGCGATCGAATGTTTGCCTGTCGTGAATTGCTATTGAGAGGCTCAGGCTAAGTGCATCTGCAACACGGCACGGGGAGCTCGGCGTACATTACAGCGGATTGTTTCTAAACCGAGACGCTGGCAAGCTTCGTACCGGTGGCAGCCGGAAAATCCGTAATACTGACCATCTACTTCTAGCACGTCGATGGGTTCGTTTAAACCTACCTCGCGGATGGATTCCATGAGGGCGGCGACTTTGGTTTGGTCGTTGACTCGCGGCAGGGGGCGGCGAATCTGGTTGAGGGGAATTTCTTCTATCCTCATGGCGGCTCTCTTTTTTGCTTCTTATTAAATCATACTCGTAATGACTTCGTTTTAGCAAGAAAAATGTCAGGAAATTTTGAGATTGGCAAAACGGGGGCGTGCGATCGCCCGTTTGCTGTAGTGTCGAGCGATCGAGGGCGATCGGCTTTGGGTAGGAAAATCAGCATTAAAAATTCCTTCCCATCACCTGGGTAGCTCAATTCATTGTCGGTGTCTTGACGTTTGAATGCCCTAAAGTTATAAATTTATTAGGCAAAGCCTAGGGGTAGTCGTTACGACTGCCGCATCATAACCGCTGAAAAATAACCGCTAAAAAGGCGGTTTTAGCGTTTTTTTTAGACAGGGGATTTCATTGCCATGTAATGGTATGCCTTGAGGAATCTTTCAGCAATTTTTGAAGTCCACTAGAAGAGTATTAATGATAGCTTCGTTGCTCCAACCATACCAGTTAATTAATGAAAAGTAAAAACCAGATTGAGCAAATTGCACAGAATTTAAAGCAAGCCATCTCAGACAGAGAGCAAAAGCTAGCCTTAGACTTATTTCGAGCGGGATTACAACAAAGTGAGGCGGAATTTGTAGGTCAACTACGAAAAATTGGTGTACTTCGATGCTCAAACTATGATTTCCAATCTCAGATACTTAATTTATTGATAAATGAAACTGGGAAAATAAACATCAGCCAGGATAGCCAAGTTTACTTTGAATCTATAAAATCGCTTCTTTCCATCTCAAGAAATATTCAAACCTTATTTAAGGCTTTACTTAAAGAGGTTGATTATCTTGAGATGAAAAGTTACCTAATTGCAGTTGATTCATTGTTCTGGCTCCTTGACGATCTTCAACAAGACCACGCTAATCGCTACTCTGTATGTAAGGAAGAGCTAGCTTCAGCCTTTTCTTTTTATCTTTATCATAGCCATGACAAAAAGGTTATAGATAAATCAAATATTAATAAAGTCAATGAAAAACGCTTAAACGATAAATATTACCTTGACAAATTAGAGGATTTTAACAAATTAATTTTTTTTCAAGAGTCTGAAGTGCTTGTAGATAGTTTTGGTTATACAGCTATACAAAATGATGCAAAAATTATTTTAAAAGCACCTGACCCAAAGTTCGAGATGAGCCGTTGTCTCGGCTACACAAGACAATCTATGCAAGAAATTGCTAACTCGTTTGATTCTCTGTCAGAATTATCAGAAATAACAGAAAAAACCCCCTCTATATTGGAATTTTCAAAGGCGTATTATCAAAAGTTTAAAGAGTCTACATTTAAGATTATAGACAGTCCTTTAAAACGCATTGTCATGCAATTTCACCCTCAAATTTTAAGTAAGTTTTTGGACAGTAACAGTCTTTTTTTGGAAGAGGAGATGATTCTCAAACAACTTGAAACTAATTTATTTATTGACTATAAAAAAGTAAATGAAATCCCAGTTTCCCAAAGCTTATCATTATTCGATATCATTAAAGTACAACGGTTATTTGCATTTATGTTATTCGTTCTTACGGAGTATATAGACTCTAAAAATCTCTTTAAGTCTAAGTTATTTTGGCGATCTATGCCTGTTTTACAAGCCAATGAACTCAAAGATTTATTGGCTAGTTTTTTGGGAGAACAAAAGGCAAAAGAAATTTTTGAGTTATTTACTTGGAGATTAGACAAGAAGAGATTTGATTTACAAACGCACCCATTTATTAATGTTGAAGATTGGATACTTTTACCTCTGGGAATTTTAACTAACTCTGATCTTTGTAGAAACATTCTTCAATCAATTAATTTTAGATTTGATTCAGAATCATCTGCAGATCCACTTGTTCTGGAGATGGAGAGATGCTTAAAACCAGTATCATCAATATTTGCAACCAATTTAAAATATTCTTTTAAGGGCATTGAAGGCGAGGTAGATGTCTTAGCTGTTGTAGATAATTGCCTATTTATATTTGAATGCAAAAACTCCTTGCATCCTTGTAATGTATTTGAATTGAGAACCACTTATGATTGCATTCAGAAAGCCGCAACTCAATTGACTCGCTTCCAAGATTTATGGCAGCAAGAACCTTTCAGAACGTATTTAGCAAAGAAGATTAAAACACAGCCTAATTTGCCATCCCAATTATGTTCATGTATTGTCATGGGAAATCGAATGTTTTCAGGTTTACGTGAACAAGGGCATAGCGTCAGACCAATCCGGGAGCTTTGTTACATCATCTCTAAAGGAGAAATTCTACTTAATTCATATAATATTTATGACCAAGATGCAGGTAAGAAGAGCATTATCAAATTTAAACTATGGAAGGAAGACCAATTAAAGGCAGAAGATTTATTGGGTTATATTCAAGAAGATTCTCTTCATAAGTGCTATTTCAATTCTATGATAAGAATTGAGCAAAAAATTAAACTGAAGAATAAATCTCTAGTTCAAGAGTCGTATTCTTTTAGTCCTGAGAGGTTTTTTGAGCAGTTAGTAGATAACTTTAGATTTACTACAGAGAATCTGTAGGGCTTTCATAGGTATCCTCAGAGTATTACACCAAGCTGTTTTTAGCTTGTTTTTATCTCTAACCTCACCCTAACTTGATCGTGAACACTAACATTTTCTATTGAGTTATGCAAAATTTGGTGATTAGCCTGACTTTCTTGCCTCTCACTCTGGAATTCGGGCAATAAGCAGCGCCCTAAAACAAGATCGATCGCCCATTCACAAAAAATCGCCGCATCTGCGACAGAATCATCTCAAGTCAATCCCGCAATAATATTGACACTCATAGCCAGAATAGCGGTGTTAAAAAAGAACGACAGCACGCTGTGAAAAAGCACGAGATACCTCATGGAACGAGAAGTTATCTGCACGTCTGCAACTTGGCAAGTCATGCCAATACCAAAGGAGAAATATAAAAAATCTTTGTAATCTGGTTCCTCGTCGCCCGGAAAATCCAAACCCCCCGCCTGTAAGTAACTGCCGTGCTGCTTGCTGCGGTTTTTGTAGTAGCTGCGGGCATAGTGCATCGTGAAGATAGTGTGTACCTGCATCCAAGACCCAACAATTGTTAAGACAGAAAGCCCCAAGTGCAGAAATAGCAAATTCGGTGACAGACCTTTGGTATCGCGCAGCAGGAAGAAAATGGCTAACAAGCTAGCACAAGCCGCTGCCACGATCGTACTTAAGATTGTTAAGCGGCCAGCATCCAACTGCTGAGCGTGTTGGCGCATCATTTCGGGAGTGCCTTGCAGCATCAGCATCCAAGTCAAAAGCAGGAAACTCACAGCGCCCGCATTCCAAATGCACAGCGTCCGAGTCAGGGGGAGATAGTCAGGCGGCAGGAAAAGAGCGACTGCGATAGCAAACAGAACAGACACAAATAGGCGGTGCCGGACGCTCCAGACCCAGTGCATATGAGATTTGGAAACATTTCTCACAGTAAGCTAGCTTAAGTTAGGCACAGTAAGGGTAGAAAATCTCAACTACTGCCATCTTCGCAGGAACTCGCAAAAAATAGGTATGAATTGTTGACACTCCCGGGCCTAAAGGCGTGGGGATTCTTTGTTCATAGATCCAACTTGCTCAGGCAGGATTGCTCCAGCCAAAGTAGAGGTCGAATCTCCCAAAGCGTTCGGATCTAAGACCCAAGTTCCGGTATGCCCTACCGTACTCAATGCTAGTTTCAGGATATTAACAGCAGCATTCCTATCTCTGTCCATGACAAGCCCGCATTCACAAACATGGGTTCTCATGGACAGAGATTTTTTGACTATTGCACCACAGTTAGAGCATAATTGAGAGGTATAGGCAGGATTAACGGCAACTGTTGCCCTGCCAAATTTCACTCCAAAATACTCTAGCCACTTCCTGAACTGATACCAGCCTGCATCATTAATCGACTTAGCAAGACAATGATTCTTTACTAGATTTTTAATCCTCAAATCTTCGTAGGCGACCAAATCGTTAGATTGGATTACGCAACGCGCTAGTCTCTTAGCGTGTTCTTCACGTTGCCTACTTATTTTGAGGTGTACTCGCCCTAGTCGATTAACGGCTTTCTTGCGATTGACAGAGCCTTTCTTTTTACGAGAAACAAGGCGTTGTCTGAACTTCAACCGTTTTTCACTTGTTCGGTAAAACTTGGGATTAGGTTCGGCGTGACCGTCAGAGTTGGTGTAGAACTCTTTAAGCCCTACATCTAATCCAATCGTCTTGCCTGTCGGTACTGCATCTAATTTATTTTCAGCACTAATTAAGAACTGAACATAGTACCCGTCAGCGCGACGTATTAACCGCACTCGCTTTATCTGATCGAGTTGGTAGAAGTTTAAATCCCACGTTCCCTTGAGTTTGAGCTTGCCAATTCCTTTCTTGTCGGTGAAAGTGATTTGTTTCCGCGTCTGTGAAAGTTTCCAGCCACTGACTTTGTACTCAACTGAGCGACAATTCTTCTTGAACTGCGGATATCCCTTCTTTCCGGGAACAGCTTTTTTGCAATTATCGTAGAACCGAGCAATCGCAGAATAAGCTCTTTCTACCGAAGCCTGACAAGCGCTAGAGTTCAAGGCTTTAACAAAGGAAAACTCTTCTCTGAGCAATGTGCCGTGACGGTACAACTCCTTCTGCCCCACGCCTCGGTTGTCGATCCAATAGCGGACACATTTATTCCGAACGAATTGAGCAGTTCTAATCGCCTCGTCTATTGCTGCGTACTGATTTGGTTTTCCTTTAGCCTTAAATTCTCTGACGAACATTTTACGTGAGAAGTCGCTACGTTAAAATGGTAGCACAAAGCCGGCCACTGAAGAAGGGGCTTTAGACCTAACTTTTTGGTAACACGCAGCACAGCCAGGCTTTTCATGCCTTTCGATAGATCGATCGACCTCAACGTTCTAGGTACAGTAGGAGAAAAGATAAATTGCGGTTTGACACTATGGCATCCTCCCAACCCCTCAAAGGCATTGAATTGATCGACTGCGCCAAAGCTAACGCCCAACAAGGAATCGCCACAGCCGCTGAGCTTTGCGGCTACGGAGGCGACCTCAACACCTTCGAGCGGGAACTGAAACAGGCTTGCCAAAACATCGGCGTCGAAGTCAAGGAATTGAGCGATTTGATTACAGATCAGCAGATGATGAAAGAAGGAATGGGGATTGAAATCGCTCCAGATACTCCCTCAGAACTCTAGACTCAATCTCCACCGCACCAGTTTTAGAGTTAAGACTGCCCCGACACCAATATTTTGAGTCTGCTAGCTGAGGCAGGCTAGAATGTTTTGCATGGGAGCTTCCGACTTTAGCCAGGAGTCGCGTTTTCTCCCGCGAACAGGGTGCTTTCTGGAGGGTGCTGAGATTGTTAGGAGGACTGTCGTGTCAGATCAGCAAGACCGAATTATGCGTTTGTTTATAGAGGAGGCTAAGGAGCACCTCGATACTCTAGAAAATGGTTTAGTGGATTTGAAGTCCACGATGAAAGACCCCGAAAGCGTCCAAGAGATGTTTCGAGCCGCCCATTCCGTGAAAGGAGGGGCGGCCATGCTGGGTTTAGATAGTATTAAAACAACCGCTCACCGCTTGGAAGATTGTTTTAAGGTGCTCAAGGACGGGCCCGTCAAGCAGGTTGACCAAACGGCAGAATCCCTATTTTTAAAGGGAGTTGATACGCTTAAGGACTTGCTGGGGCGACTGGAGGGGCCTTTCGGCTTGAGGAATGAAGAGGGAGAAAAACTCGTGCAGCAGGTGATGCCAGTTTTTGCTCAACTGGAAACTCACCTCAATAACTTGGCCTCGGGCAAAGTTCTGGCAGTTGCTGCTGGGTCTGGTTCGCTCCCCGCTCAAACAGCGGGCCCTGTGCCGGCGAATTTTGCGATCGAGGTTATGGCTTTACTTAAAGAAATGTTGCAGGTGTTCAAGCAGAAAGAATCGGCTGCTAGTCGCCAGGAGTTGACGGCTGTGTGCGTTCGCCTCTATAAGTTGGGAGGTAAAATTGAGACTTGGCAAAATTTAGTTAAAACAGCTAGAGGGGCGATAGTTAATCCCAAAAACTCTTATAAAGTCTTAGCTCCGCTGATTATCAAAGAACTCAAGGAGGCTGGGGATTTGGTGCAAGGGGGGAAAGTCAAGACGATCGTTCCGAGTAAAAATTTGCTACTTTTGGCAGCAAGCCCAAAACCTGTAGAGGCAAGCGCCCCAGCAGTCCCAGCAGCAGCGTCGAAGCAAGTAGCACTTCCCGGCGAACCGAAGGCTGTAGTGAGGCTTTTGCTGAAAACCTTCAACAAAAAGCAACTCTCGGAAATCGCCAAGTTATTGGTTCACGCCATCAAATCCTCGAACTAGGAGTTGTTGCAGTAGAAGATAGAGTCGCAGCAATATTTGTGAGACCGAAAATTTTGTGGTGCGTGCTGGCAGCCTAAATTCCGCAGCAACTATAAAAAATTCACTCATTCGAGATTTTTGCCTTCTAACTTCTACTGTTGGGCAACCCTGCGTTAGAATGAGTGAATACAGGATAGGCGTGCAATATTGTACAAAAATTAAAATGTACAAAAATTAAAAATCGAGCAGGCTTTAGAAGGCGGTAGCTGTGAAACCAATTCGTTCATTAGAAGATGCTTTGAACCGCTGTCAGGCGATGGGAATGCGCTTGAGCCGCCAGCGTCGATTTATTCTAGAACTTTTGTGGCAGGCAAAAGAACACCTTTCGGCTCGCGAAATTTACGATCGCCTCAACCAACAAGCGCATTCGATCGGTCATACTTCTGTTTATCAAAATCTAGAAGCTTTGTCGAAAGCAGGGATTATTGAGTGCATAGAACGCTCGGAGGGACGCTTGTACGGCAATGTCAGCGACTCTCACTCTCACGTCAACTGTCTTGATACGGCTCAGATTCTGGACGTTCATGTGGAATTGCCGCTCGACTTAATCGAGCAAATCCAACAGCAAACTGGTGTCAGAATTGTAGACTACCGGATAGATTTCTACGGGTATCGATCGGCAGAGTCCGCCACCCAGGCATCAAGTGTCAGCGATACGCCAAAGGCTTCGTAACGGATAAAGTCGCGGCTGTTGGAAGCAAAACCGATCTTTGTGCTGGGCCGGTCGGTCGTATAAAATGATTTAAGTATTTTGCTGGGTGCGATCGTTTTTTTTGCCGTCGCCAGCCGGAATTCGGCACAATAGAAAAAAAGGAAAACAAAAAAATGAAACTCGATCGGCAAGTTTGGCGATCGGGAATAAAATTTACGACTAAACCCAAAAAATCAATCCTACCCCCTACAGGTAAAAGTGTAGACCAAATCCGGCTTTAATAGCCCCTTTATTTTTTAATCGGCTTGGAGCGGATCAAACTTTGTGTAGTCGCGGTTTCAAGCGCTGAGTCCGATCGGGCAATTTCTGACCCGGACTTAATATGAGACCTTAGTTGAATCCCTCCCACAATTCATGTGCAGAGTCAATTCTAAAATCTAAAATCTAAAATCTAAAATCTAAAATTGCTCGACAGACGGGGGCTTTATACTGTTTTTTCTGCTAAACGACCCCGGTATCTGTGAATAACTGTGTGATAACTGGTATGATTTACGTGCTTCGAGAGCCTAAAATACTCGGAAGCAACCAGTGGGGCCGGACACGAACCTCACTATAAAACGCCGTAGAGGGAAAAATTGCCAGTACCTTGAAGGAAGTTCTCGATCTCCTTAACAGGAGTCAGAAGCCGACATCACAATCTATGATTTGATGTGGGAGTGTCACGTGAAGAGTGCGCATTACAGGACAGGCTGAAGTAATGGCGAGACGACAATCTGACCAATTCCACACACCACCGCAATACAACCCATCCCCCAAACCGACGGCACATTTGAGTGCAGAGGCGACAGGCGATGCGAGTTCCTCAGCAACGGCGTCACCGATAGAGGGGAAAAGAACTTTTTGGCAGTGGCAGCTAATCTGGCTGAGTCTCCTGGTGGGATTTGGAGTAACCGGTGCCGCTGCATTTCTGTGGTTGCTGACGATGCCGCCGCCTCCCAATTGCCAGCAACTGTCGCCGCTGGCGGCGGACGGAGAGCGACTTTACTGCGCTCAGCAAGCAGCTAAGTCGGGCAAGCTAGAACAGCTAGAATCGGCAATGGCACTGGTGCAGGCTTGGCCGAAAGAACATCCGCTATACTCGCAGGGTCAACATTTGATAGGGGAATGGTCGAAAGCCATTCTGGGATTTGCCAGGGCAAAAATTGAGAGGGGCGATTTGAAGGGTGCTCTGGAGATTGTGGCGAAAATTCCGAAAACCAGTCCGTCTTACCCCGAGGTAGAAGAGGCGGTTACTGCTTGGGAAAAAAATTGGCAGGAGGGCCAAAAACTCTACGATACAGCCCTAGCAGCTTTGAAAAGTGAGGATTTAAGGAAAGCCTGGGATTATGCTCAAGCTCTATTTAAGCTGGAAAATATTTTCTGGAGTCAGAAGCGTTACAACGAGCTGATCCAGCAGATTTCTTTGGAAAGAAACGGCTGGCAGCGCTTGCAAGAGGCTAGAGATTTGGCGGAAGACGGAACTCCGCAAAAGTTCGCTGAGGCGATCGTCCTGGCTCGTAAAATAGACTCGCAGCTTTTTGCCCGCGCTAAAGCTGAGAAGGAAATTGAGGGCTGGAGCCGGACTTTGCTGGCAATGGCTACTAAGCGATTGGCGGCCAAAGATTTGCCGGGAGCGATCGAGGCTGCTTCTGTTGTGCCGCAGGATTCGCTACTGTTTGCGGAAGCTCAAGATTTGATGCAGTTGGGTAGAGCTCAGGCGGTGACTTGGAACCAGTCGATATCAACTCCGCTGCCGCAACACATTTTTAGCTTGCTCGAAGGGCAGGGGGCTGCTAGCCAAATTGCTCCGGGTCGCCCTCTGTACAAGCAAGCTCAAGTTCAAATTGAAAATTTGCAGGTGCAGTTTCAAGATTTGCTGCGGCTGCAAGTGGCGAGCTCGATCGCTAGTTTCGGTCAGATAGCGACGTTTGGACTCGCGATCGAACACGCGCAAACCATCGGACTCAAACAGCCTCGGCGGGTTCACGCTCAAACTTTGGTGGCTGCTTGGCGGCGGGAAATTCAGCGGCTCGAAGACCAATCTTTTCTGACCCTGGCGAAGCAGTTGGCAGAACCGCAAACGGTTGAAGGACTCAAGGGCGGGATCGCTCAGGTACTGCTGATCGCTCAAAACCGCCCCCGCAGGATAGAGGCGCAAACTCTCTTGGCTCAGTGGACGAAACGCATAGAAGTTATTCAAGATCAGCCTTTTTTAGATGAAGCTATCGCCCTGGCGAAGCAAGGAAAACTTAGCGCTGCTATTGAAAAAGCTTCGGAAATTAAGAGCGGTAGGACTTTGTACGCCAAAGCTCAGGATAATGTCTATCAGTGGGTGAGCGAACTGCAAGTTGCTCAAGACCGACCGATTCTGGATCGAGCTTCGGAATTGGCCTCTCAAGGCAGTCTAGGAGCGGCGATCGATACGGCTTCCCAAATCGGTTACGGTAGGGCGCTGTATTCAGAGGCAGCAGGTGCGATCGGGCGCTGGAGTGCCGAACTTAGAGCTAACACTGCACCGCCACCGGAACCCGCTCGCGAGTACGCGCCAGCTCCCCAACAGGAGTACGCGCCTCCTCCGCCACAGGAGGAATACGCGCCAGCTCCCCAACAGGAGTACGCGCCTCCTCCCGAGGAGGCTCCGGCTCCCGAGCCTTACTATCCGCCAGCCAGCCAAGAGGCCCCGGCTCCCGAGCCGGAACCTTACTATCCGCCTGCTAGAGAGCCGGAACCGGAACCTTACTATCCGCCTGCTAGAGAGCCGGAACCGGAACCTTACTATCCGCCCGCGAGGGAGCCGGAACCTTACTATCCGCCCGCGAGAGAAGAAGCCCCGGCTCCGGCTCCGGAACCTGCTCCTCCGGCTCCGGCTCCGGAACCCGCACCGCCCTCGATTCCTGAATCGGCCGGGCCTCCTGATGCTAATTTGATCCCCGAGTAATTGGGTTTTCGCGCGATCGACCTCTAAAATCTCAAATCTAAAATCGAGTGAGTAACTTTCAACTGCTGTCGATCGATGCCGACCCCATTTTCCGGCTGGGGCTGAGAGTCGCTTGCGAGCAGTATCCAGACTTGCAAGTTGTCGCAGACGTTTCAACGGGAAACGAGGCTTTGCGGGTTCTAGAGGCTCGCTCGCTAGGCTCTGAAACAGCCAAGAAGCCTGCTGATTTGGCCATTTTGGCTGTTGAGACCTTAAATTGGCGATCGGGTCAAATAGAGGCGCTGGCATTGTGTGGCGAACTCAAAAGTTTGTACCCCAACCTACCCCTGTTGTTGCTAGGCGGGCCGCTGACACCGGAGCTGTTAGCGGAGGTACAGGCTGCAGGCGCGAATGGCTATTGTCCTAAAGGTAGAGATATTTCTGTGACCATCGAAGCTATTCGCGCGGTGGCATCTGGTAGCACTTATTGGGCGACAGATGTGGCATCTAACTCGGAAATAGAACAAAATGCAGCGGTGCTTCAAACAGTAGAAAACTCACCAGTAAGTACAGAGCAAAATGCAGATTATCTGACAGTTGATAGGCGCGTACACCAAAAAATACTGGCTGGTTTTTGTCTGTCTGGACTACGGGAAATAGATGCAACTTTGGCGGTTGTTCAAGGTGATTTACAAGAACTCAGAGCCGCAGCTCCGACAGATTTGCCGTCTATTTTAGATGGGTTTGTACTCAGCGGGCGCCGCCGAGAATTGCTGGCAGCTCGCTGGATTGTCAGTCAGTTATTGTTTGAAGGCAGAAGGCAGAAGGCAGAAGGCATAGAGGAGAGGGGAAAAGGCAGAAGGCAGAGGGCAGAAGGCAGAGGGGAGAAAGCAGAATGCAGAGGGGAGAAAGCAGAAATTAGAGGCGAGAATTTGTTAAATAATGCTCAATCGCTATTAGCAAATTCCCAAGTTTCGGCTGAATCTTTGGCGGTTGCAACTAATTGGCAAGGTAGCTTGTTTGACTCGGTGGTGGCTAAATTGCAGTTTGAGTTGGTGAATGTGACTGGTTTGCCTTTGGAAATCGATATTTTGCGATCGACCAAAAAGCGCGAATTGATGAGTTCCATCCTGCGGAAGTTAGAGGATTTGCTCGAGGAATTGCGCTTTTCGCAAGTGCAGCAAACTCAATTGTCGCAAAAAATGCCTGCTATTTTACGGGATTTGTGGGAGGCGACAATCATAGATTTTTTTGGGAGATACTATACACTGCAAACCGGAGAAACTCGGGTTTTTGATGGCAGTCAAACAAGCTTGAAACTGGCAGAAAGTCAAGGGGGAAGCGCTGCTGATATCTCCGCAGGCAGCGGTGTAGAAGTTGTGCCGGTGCTGCTGGCAGATGCTGATGTAGTTGCAGCACAAATCCTTGACAAAATACCGATGAGAGTTGATTTTTTTGCACATTTGCTATTTGAAATTCCTCTAAAAATTGACAATATTTCTTGTGTTGCTGGCAGCCCGGCAGCGATGCAGCGAGCTGAAGCTTTGTTAGAAAATTTGGCAATTCAAGTTGCTAGCGCAGCGGTACAGCCTCTGCTAAATAATTTGGCGAATGTTGAGGAAATCAAGCAAATTTTTTACGATGGTAAGTTGATTTCGACACGAGAAATTGAGGGGTTTCGGAATAATTTGTCGTGGAGATATCGCTGGAATAGCTATTTTGTGGAACCGAAAGCTATTTTTGAAAGCAGGTTTTGGCTGTTTGTTTTGGGAGATTCGGGAATTAAGAGAATTTCTATTTATGCTCCGAGAAATCAGGAGTTAGCACAGTTGTCTGGGTGGCAGTTAGCCTTGACTTTGCTGCTGGAGACTAGAGATGCGATCGCACCTAGAGTTCGCGCGGTTATTTCGCTGTTGGGTGCTGGGGTTGTTTACGTTTTGACTCAGGTTATAGGGCGGGGAATTGGTTTGATCGGGCGGGGAATTATCCAGGGGATTGGTAATTCTTTGCAAGATAGCAAGTTTGGGAAAAATGGGTGATGGTTTGGCAACCAGTAGTAGAAAAGATTGCATAAATCTTTGAGGCAAGACGGAAACCGCAGATTAGCCGGGATTAACGCAGATGCTTTTCAAAATATTTGGGGAATGTCTGCAATCGTTATGGTGTAGGGAAGTTAACGGATTTGATATAATTGGTGATTGGTGATTGGTGGTATTATAGATAAAACTTAATGCTATAAGGTTGAAATTTTATGAGTATTATGATAGCGATAGATGCCGATCGCATAAACAGTTTAGATTTGTCTCCGGTGCGGACTGTGATTGAAAAGTGGCTGACCGAAGGAGCGATCGCCCAAAATGAACAACAGCTACAATTTGAAATTGAGTATCCGCGCGAAGAGTTAGATCCGCGAGAAATTTCGGAAATTCCCGAAGTGCGGCTGTGGTTTATTCGCTTGGATGCTTGTTATCCTTGGCTGCCATTTTTGCTGGATTGGAAAGCGGGAGAATTGGCACGCTATGCCGCGATGTTAGTGCCGCACCAGTTCCACCGCACTCAAGGTATTCAGTACAATCCTGAAGCTTTGGAAATGTTTTTGATGAACAAAATTTTTGTGTTGACTGATTGGTTTAATCAGCAGGGAATTCCCAGTAAATCGAAGTTGATGGCGATGTCGCAGATGTTTGGTTATGATTTGGAGGATGCTTTTTTTGATGTGATTGTGCCGCACAAATAAGCTGTAAGTAAGCCCACCTAAATTGTATTTTTTGGGCGGGCGGGACGCCCAACCCCTACTCCTCACAAGAATTACCTCAAACTTGAGTGTTAAATTTAGATGCTTCACACAATTGTGGGGTGTTGTATTTTTTGGGCGGGCGGGACGCCCAACCCCTACTCCCCACAAGAATTCGCTCAAACTTGAGTGTTAAATTTAGATGCTTCACACAATTGTGGGGTGGGCTTCTAGCCCGCCCAAAAAGGCGTAAGGTACGCAGTGCTGACCCCACAAATAGCGTGGTAAACCCTCTTCACAATTTTCTCAGAATTGAGAGTTACTTTAAATAAACAACGATCGCCCGATTCAATCGATCGAGGAAATTTACCATGAAAACAGATTACCTCATCGTCGGCAGTGGTTTATCAGCACTGGTTTTCGGAGCTTTGATGGCAAACTCCGGCAAAACCGTACACATCCTCGAAGCTCACGAGCATCCCGGAGGCTTTGGTCACACCTTTACGATGGCCAACAAATACACGTTTAATGCCCAATTCCACTACGTTTGGGACTGCGGCGAAGGACATACAGTCAATCGAGTTCTCAAAAAACTCGGTCTCGATCGAGATGTCACCTTTGAACGGTACGATCCGAATGGCTACGACCACATGAGAATGCCTGGGTATGCGCTCGATATTCCCTCGGAACCAGAGGAACTGATCCGGCGATTGTCGGCGCTGTTTCCCGAAGCGGGCGAGAGAATTCGCCAATTCGTCAACGAAGTCGAGAAAACCGGCGAAGGACTCAGAAAACTCGCTCCTCCCGTCAAACCAATTGAATTGCTCAAAAATTTCGGTGACGTATTCTGTGCCGTCCAACACCTCAATAGTACACTTCAGGACGTTTTCGACAAGTTCCAACTCCCGCAAGCCGCCCAAACCCTATTAGCCCTGCAATGGCCGGACTTTTTGCTGCCTCCAAATCAGCTTTCTTTCTATGCTTGGATTGCCTTGTTTAGAGGCTATCAAGAAGGCGCATTTTACCCGACGCAGCATTTTGAATATGTCATCAATTCTTTAGTTAATGTCATTGAATCCAACGGGGGGAAAGTTCTACTAAACCATGAAGTCACAAATTTTAGGGTGACAGATAGAACTGTAACTGGTGTTGAAGCGATGGATTTGACCACCCATCAAACCCGTGAATTCACGGGCGACACGGTGATTTGCAACCTTGACCCGAAAAGAGCGGCCAAAATGATTGGAGAGGAACTGTTCTCTAAAAAAGTGCGGCGGAAACTCAACTATGAGTATTCTGCATCTAACTACATGGTGTACTGCGTTGTCAAAGATATCGATCTCCGAGACTATGGATTTGGCAAGTGGAATACGTTTCATTCGGAACACTTGGATCTAAATGAAGCGTTTGCTCAAATGTACGATCACAATAATTTTTCTCGTCCGAGTTTTGCAATTACAACGCCAACTTTACTGACGGAAGCACGGGGGGATTGTCCAGAAGATTGCCAAATTGTCGAATTTCTGACTGTTGCTAATTACAGCTATTTTAAACAGCTTTGGGAGAGCGATCGCAAAGCTTACAGACAGAAGAAACAAGAAATTCTGGACTCGATTTTAGATGTTGTGGAAAAACACTATGTTCCGAATTTCCGCAAACACATGGTGTTTCATATTACCGGAAGTCCGACGACTAACGAGCGCTTCTGTTGGTGTCCTAACGGTAATTCCTACGGTTCCAGCCTGACGCCGCGCAACATGGGGGTCGATCGACTAAATCATGAAACATCCCTCAACAATTTCTATTTCTGCAACGCCTCATCGGGCTATCCAGGCTTTGCGCCGACATTTTGGACGGGGGCGCTGCTTTATCAACGTTTATCCGGCGATGCGATTTTAGGCTAAGGAAAATTGGCAATTGGTTATTTTCCTGTTTCTCTAGTTCCTTGGCAAAGCCAAGGAATGAATTTCACTCTTGCTCTGCCTGCTCTTAAAAATCTCTCGTTTCTGCTCTCATTATCTCGTTCCTTGGCTGTGCCAAGAAATGAATTTCTGGAGGCTCTGCCTCCTCTTAAAAATGACGAAGCACAGCAAGACTGAAATGCGTTTCCAGGTAGAACCTGGAAACAAGAATTTCTTCCTTCTTCCTGACCTCCGTTACATCCGTTACATCCGTTACAGAATCCGTTGCCGAACTTCCTTCTTCCTTCTTACTTCTTCCTTCTTCCTTCTTCCTTCTTCCTTCTTCCTTCTTCCTTCTATCAATCTAGGAGTGAACTATGAGAATTGCAATTGTTGGGGGCGGAGCCAGTGGTATGGCAGCAGCATACTGGCTCGATAAACAGGGACATCACGTCACTGTATTGGAAAAGCAGCCGATTTTAGGCGGACACATTCGGACGCTGAACAAAAATGTTGTACCCAATCAATCGGAGTGCAATGAAATATTAGAAAATGGGGTGCTGGAATTTCCCACGGTGTTTTACAATTTCGTGGCTTTTATGCAGGAGCTAGGCGTTGAATTAGAACCGGTGCAGATTGGTTCCGCGCTGTTTTTTAAAGATGGCACCCACTTTTTGTCTGCGGTCTCTATCCGAAAGAATTTCACCGGAATCCAACGCCTGATCGAGTATTTGCGACTTGATAGTCTTTACGCTCGTTCGGCGGGATTTATTTTAAAAATGCGGTTTGCTAAACAGCACGATTTTTACGATGTGCCACTTTCGGAGTCTTTGAAAAGCTCGTGCGTCCGCAATTATTGGCTGAAGTTGCTGACCATGTACAGCTACTCGATACCGTTTGAATTGCTCGACAATTTTCCGGCAGAATTAGCGATGCCTGTTTTGCGCGAATATGCGTCGGTCAACTGGGTGAGGATTAAAGGCGGGGTGTATTCTTACATTGAAAAGATTTTGGAGCGATTTAAGGGCGATATACTGTTAAATGTGGAGATTGCCAATATTTTTAGAAGTGCAGATGCTGTAAAAATCGTGCTTTCTGATGGGGAAATCCAGGAATTTGATAAGGTGGTTTTTGCGATGCCACCAGATCAAGTTATGAGGCTATTGTCTGATCCGACCGAGGCGGAAACGAAGCGGTTTTCGGCGTGGAAAGCCAATTATGCCACCACTGTACTGCATTCGGATACATCAATGTACGATCGCTACGGCATCCGCAAGTTATCTGAATTTGATTTTTTCGAGACGGACAAGGGATGGGGCTATAATGCTAGCTTGAATCAGCTTTGCGGCATCTCATCGGCCCGAGAGTACAGTTTAGCTTTTCAACTTGAGGAGTCGATCGCCAAAAAAGACATTATTCACATTCAGAAACATCACACGCCACTATATACTGTCGAGTCTTTTCGATATCGAGATGAAGTTATCGATACTAATGGTGAGAACAATACTTATCATGCGGGAGCTTACTTGGGGGATGGTTTGCACGAAGGAGCTATTACATCTGCTTTGCGAGTCGTAAAATTGATCGGGTAAGCTCAATAAAGGTTCTACAAACTCTCCCAAATATCGGTACATTTCTTGGTGGTGCAGCACTCTCACCGAAAGTAACGATGTCTGCATCAAAAGTTAGACAAATGCCAGAGTCGCCGACTCGGATGCGAGATTGATTTTTGCCGTTTGCTAAGCTGCGACAGTACCCGTCGCAGTTAAGTAGACATCATTGCTTACAGATTCCGGCATTGTGGCTCCCGCTAACTGAGTACCCTCAAAGTTGGCTCCCATTAATGTTGCCCCGGTCAAGTCGGCTTCGCTCAAGTCTGTATAGCACAGCCTAGCCCAATCAAGATTTGCCTGCACCAAAGAAACTCCCACCAGATTTGCTCTGCTTAAATCTGCTCCCATCAACTTGACGCCCCGCAACTGAGCTCCGCTGAGATTGGATGCTATCAAGTTCGAGCCTTCCAAGTTGACCGCGTTGAGTTTGGCTTCGCTCAGGTTGACGCCATTGAGATCCGTCCTGCTCAGGTCGATACCGTTGATGTAAGCTTTCCTGAGATAGATGCCTGTTAGTTGAGCGCCAAAGAGCCTTGCACCGCTGAGTTTTGCTCCTCCGCAGTTGGCCCAGTTGAGGTTTGCCCCCGTGAGGTTCGCGCCCCGCAGGTTGATGAATTTCATGTCGGCTGTACACAAATTGGCATTCCAGAGGATGGCGCTGCGCAGGTTGCTACCTATTAGTTGGGCTCCGCTCAACTTTGCCCTAGGGAGTTTTGCTTTAACGAGAAAAGATCCGCTGAGATTGGCTTTCGTCAAATCTGCGTCCGCCAGTCTGACTTGACCCATTTTGGCAAAACTTAGATTTGCCCTGTAAAGGTTTGCGCCGTTAAGTTCTGCTTTGGTCAGATGCGCCCGACTCAGGTTAGCTCCTGACAGGTTAGCCCTCGAAAGGTTTACCCCAACTAAGATGACTCCGCTGAGGTTGGCTCCGGCGAGGTTGACGCCAGCAAAGTCTCTGTTTCCATTTTCGTAGTCTTTGAGCAGCTCGGTTACTTCCATACGGGTTAGATTCCTAATAGCGGAAATTTATTTAGAAATAAACACTCTTGATAAATATTTTATATCAAAGTGAGCGGACGCGATCGCACTTTCAAGAAAACTGAATATTAACTTTATCTTTATAAAGATACTTTGTGCTTTTTCCCAAGTCCCAATAGTTTTGATGTCTTAGTCTGAAACCATTGATTTACCGTTGGCAGCTTTTGTGCATCGGCAAGGGTTGACCTCGTAGTGAGAGCGCTGAAACCGTTATTTTACGGGTGGCGATCAAAAACTGTCCGAAGTTTTGGATTAACAACTCTATATAGCAATCCTAAATGATTCAGATAAATTTGTAGGGGTAGTGCCCCGTGCCTACCCCCTATCTATCGGGCAACCGGGCGTGGGATTGCCCCTACAATAATTATGCAAATGATGCGAGGATTGCTATATATTCATTGGTGACTTTTGTATAATTACCTTTTTCACATTCGTAGCGGAGTGATTCTAGATGCTCGGCGTTCGATCTACACACCCATATACTACCGTGCTATGGCTAAGCTGTTGTGCATTTAATTTATATGTTGAGGGCGGGCAGGATGCCCACCCCACAAAAGGAAAGATTTATTTTACTATGCAATTTAAATGCGGATTAGCTTACAACCTAAAAAATTACTAATTTATTGAGAGTTTTTTTCATCATTAATAGCACCATCAATATCCTTGTTTTCAAATATGGAGAACAACTTTTTTTAAACTGAGACTGCAAATTCATGGGTGATATTGGCGTCAGTTGTCGCGAAGGCTGGCATAGTCGTATCTCCCTATTTTATCTACTGTTATTTTTCATTAAAATTAGATGTAAAACAGCTTAACAGCAAGCGATAATTCTTCTCTGTTGTCTTGCAGCAGTTCTACGATCGCGCTTTTCAAGCTTTCCTTAAGTCGTTGGGGGTTGAGAGTAATTTCAGACATTCAGGACTTACGCATAGACTCTACCTGTAGGGCGATGCACACCGCACCTTACCACTACAGATATTGTTGTAAAAAATGATTCGTTGCGTAAGTCCTAACATTGTACTTATGAGGGATTTACCGATATGCCTAACGGTAGAGGCTATTCGTTCAAAACCTAGCTGATAATATATTGCAGATTGTACAAAACTAACAGTGAGTAATATTTGTGTGGGATCACCCCTCTCTACTGGCAGTTAGGTAGATTTGCCAATCTATGTTATGCTAAGTCAAAATTGAGGAATAATTATGTCAAAAGAGAGAAAAAGTAACAAAGAAATCAAAAAGCCAAAGAAACAACCTGATGGTGTTGCTAAGCCGAAGGATGACAAAAAAAATTACGGTAGCACCGAGGGTCGCAAGTAGAGATAATAGCTGCCACTCTCAGAATAGTGATTAATTTGGTTCTATTGTCAATACTCTCCATTTTTAACAGATTTAAATATCCTATTTTGGGATGATCCGAAAACAGGTTTATTATATCTAGGGAATATGCAGTGCTAAACCCAAGGTATCAAGAAATCTGTTTTTAGCCATGAATGTGAAACCTTCCGTCGCCGATCGAATTTAACACCATTTTTTTTGACTTGGTTGAAAAAAATATAGTTCGATCGCCCAATCGCATCAAATCCCATCAAATCTATCACAGCGATATCTCTGTCACCGCAATATTACCCTCAAAACACACGTCAACATCAGTCCCCGCCGCCCGATCGCGCGATCCATACTCTCCCGCATAATAAAAGTATTCTCCCGACCTCCGGTACACCACCGGCAGTGGCTGCGTCGAAGGCCGGCAAAACACAATTTCCGGTTCCGCACTTCCGGGCGCTAAATGCGGCAAATTCACATTCCAGAAACACCCCGACTTTGGTTCCCGCTTCAGCAAATGGGCCAACACCCGCGATGTCCAACGAGTAGCGACATCCCAGTCTATTTCCAGCGGCCTTTTAATCCGGTGGGAAATTGCGATGCCCGGAATACCGTGCATCGCTGCTTCGCGCACAGCCGCCACCGTACCCGAAATATACACGTCAACCCCCAAATTTCCACCCGCGTTAATCCCCGAAAGCACCAAATCCGGCTTCGCACAAACGTGATGAAGAGCGATGCGCACGCAATCAGCCGGTGTTCCCCCTACAGCATATTCCACGGACGATCGCCGATCGACATGAATCGGACTGTGGGCTGTCACTTGATGCCCGCAGCCCGACAATTGCCCCTGCGGAGCCACCATAATTATTTTGCCTTTTACTGCTTGCAAAAGTGCTTGAATGCCCGGAGCATCGATGCCATCGTCGTTGGTTAAAATTATCGTCATTATGTGTCGGTTTTATAGAACCGATTTGAGAGTGCAGAGGATGGCAACCTTCTGATAGTTCTAGCCCAAATTGGTTGTTGATTGGTGGCAGGAGTCAATCGATTTTAGATTTGAGATTTGAGATTTTAGATTGACCGCACGGATAAATGCGGGGGCTTGAGGATTTTCGATTTTCGATTTGGGATTGATTCCACGGATAAATCACGTGGCGGGTACCACCTTTGAAATTCGCTTGTCAGTAGGAGCATTGCCACACATTTATATCATGGCATTGATTGAACAGTTGCCCCAGAAATGTGGCGCGCCACATTTTAGCCCTGTCGCACCTTGATATGACAGCTAAAGCGACTTGTTACGCTTGCCCCTGTGCAGCATTCATGACATCAGTGTCGATGCAAACATCTAATCACATCATTTTTTCCTCGGCTCTCCCCGATGCTTGGTGTTAAAAGTAGCAGATGATACTAAGTATCTGACGACTGAACGTTCAAACCCTCGATCGTGCTAAATTATTAGCTTACGTTATCACCATAAATACGAGAGAGCCGATAATAAGTTAATGTCGATTCCAATTGCGCTTTGACGCAGGGGATGGGAGAATAGATATTAAATCTTTATCAAAGATAGTATCTAAGTTACAGCCCTCATTTCCCATTCATAAATCAAATACTTATCTACACTGTTACCATTATTACATTTTAACTCTGGATAGCCACATGAGCGAACCCACTAAAAGCAATACCAAAGCAGGCTGTCCCCCAGTTCCCGAATCGCTTGTCAAAGCTAAACGGGATGAACTCACCGACATCAAACTAAATATTACCAAGATGGGTGAGAAAGACTTACCAGATGACTTGCGGGGTCATGTCTTTATAATTGCACCAGTCGGTACAGTTCACTCTGGAGGCCTTCCCTTCAAAAGTGGAGATTCATTCTTAAATGGCGACGGCATGATTTACCGACTGGACTTTAATAACAAGAGTGAAGTACGTTTAAAGACACGGATTGTCAAACCACCAGATTATTATGCCGATCAAGCCACCTGGTCTCTCAAAAAGTATGCCAAGTACCGATTCGGCAATCATGGTATAATTCGCTTTTCTCTCGCTCTTGGCTCTCGCAATAACTTGAGTATTGCTTTCATGCCAATGAAATTTGCTGAGGACTCCCAGGAACGCTTGCTGGTTAATTACGATGCAGGTCGTCACTATGAAATTGATACAGAAACCCTTAAAGTTGTGACTCCCGTGGGGTGGAACAAAGAGTGGCGAGGAGAGACTAAACTAAATTTTCCTTTTCAGCCAGTTCTAACTACTGCACATCCAGTTTTTGATGTTCGTACAAGCGAAATGTTTACTGTCAATTATGGGAGGTCATTAGGTAGCTTTCTCGGAACTTTCCCTTTTGTTGAGGCGGTCAATAAGCTGATTGAAGAAGGAGAAAAGCTTTTTCCAGAAGCTCCTCAATTTTTGGAAAAGTTCGCGCCTTTCGAGGATTTATTTTATCTAATTCGTTGGGATGGTGAAGGAGAACTAGAACGATGGCGGCTAGTTTTGCCTGATGGCTCACCAGTCAAGATTAAGCAATGCGTGCATCAAATAGGGGTAACTCAAGATTACATAGTGCTAATGGACACATCATTCAAATGCGAACTGTGGCAGACAATCAATAACCCTTTTCCTAAAAATAAGGATCTAGCAAGATTTATTAGAAAAAAACTGGATCGTCCAATGTTACCCTATACGACGATATATATCGTGCGTCGCGATCGCCTGAAAGCAGGACAACGTCCAGTACGAAATGAGCAAGAAGTAAAAATTGTCGTCCAGAAGCTAGAACTCCCACTCGAATGTACTCACTTTCTCGTGGACTATGACAATCCAAATAGAAAGATTGTCCTCCATGCGGTGCATACTTGTGCTTGGGATGTAGGTGAATGGATAAGGGACTATGATGTATCCGCTTATCCTCCCTATAAACCTTTACCGTCTCGCCTGCTTGGAATGGAACAGAGCGAGATGGACATCAGTCGTTTGGGACGTTATGAGATTGATGGAAAGACTGGAGAAATCGTTGAGCAAAAAGTCATCCCAGAGGTCTTTTCGCCAGAAGCGGAAGAATGCAGGTGTACTTGGGGAATAGCACTCTATGCTTACCTTGAGCGACTACCTTCACCCATTTATCCAACCTTACCTCCAGAAAAAATTGACAATATCTACTGGGTTTCTTTGGGACTGTGGAAGGATTTGATAACAGAGTTTATATGCGACCTGTACAAGCACTATAAAAATCAAAAAGTACCGTTGCAAGAACTGCTCAGAATTGCTGAAAAAGAGGGCAGACCCAGTTGTTTATTTCGAGTGGACACGGCGTCAACCAACTCGATGAAGATTGCTGACTGCTATGAATTTCCTCCGGGTCATATTGGTCTCTCGCCCCAGTTCGTACCGCGCGGGGATGGTAACAGTTCAACGAATGGTTATATTCTCTGTACTGTTTGGTTTGGCAATAGTTACGAAATCTGGATTTTTGAGGCATGGGACTTGAAGCAGGGACCACAGTGGAAACTGAGTCATCCCTCACTCAACTTTGGGTTAACTTTGCACGCAGTATGGTTGCCCACTATCGGAGCTCGCCAAGCTAGGTATAACGTTCCGGTGAAGCCGGATTACCAAGACTTAGTAAAACAGTTTCCTTACCCTCCAGAAATCAAGAAAGAGATCCAGGAGTTGTTTGATAATGAGGTGTATCCGCACTTTGATGGAGATACAAAATCTACTTAAAAGTGGGATTGTAGCAACAGCAAAATTCTTGAAAGCGAGCTTTCCCTGCCATTGAACCCATAAAATAATATAAATTGCGTCTTGCGATGCCAGAGCGTCTCCGAAGGAAGATCGCATCCGACCCAACCCTGCACTGTTACCATTAGCACACCTCAACTCAGGAGAGTCACATGAGCGAACCAACTCAGAGCAACACCAAAGCAGTAACGAGCGGCTGTCCGCCAGTTCCCCAGTCGATTATGACCGCCAGTCGGGAAGAACTGGACAAGCAACTAGAGATTTTTGAAGGACACTTACCAGACGACGTACAGGGTCACGTCTTTTTCATTGGGCCAGTGGGCACCGTTGAATCAGGCGGGCTCCCCTTTAAAGACGGAGACTCATTCTTGAATGGCGACGGCATGGTTTACCGACTTGATTTCGATCAAAAAGGTAAAGTAACTTTGAAGACACAGATTACCAAGCCACTAGATTACCATTTTGACGAAGCAACTAAAGGCACTAAGTTGGGATTTCGCAATCATGGGATCTTAAGGTTTTCCTTACTTCTGGGCGCTCGCAACGAGTTAAATACAGCTTTTCTGCCCGTAAAATTCTCTCAAGACGAACCGGAGCGCTTGCTAGTAACTTATGACGCGGGTCGTCCTTATGAAATTGATACAGATACCCTTGAGGTGATTACTCCAGTTGGGTCAAATAAAGAGTGGCGTCCTGAGATTAATCTGCACTATCTCTTTCCACCCATTTTTAGTACCGCACATCCTGCCTTTGATACTTACACCCACGAGATGTTTGCAGTCAATTACGGCAGGTCATTAGAAAATTTTATTGACACCGTTCCTTCCCTTGAGGAAGTAGACAAACTTTTTCCAGAAGTCCGTCAATTTTGGGAACAATTTAAAGGTTTAGAAGATTTCGTCTATCTGATTCGTTGGGATGGCGTAAATCCTTTAGAGCGGTGGACACTTGTCAACCCCGATGGTTCACCCGTCAGCATTAAGCAAACCATCCATCAGATGGGAGTAACCAAAGATTATGTGGTGTTGATGGATACATCCTTTAGTACTGGACTCGCGCAGATACTCAACAATCCTTTTCCAGACCACAAGGAGCGAGAAAGAATTCTCAGACACTTGTTAGAAAGTGCGCCTTCACCCGACTCTATCCTTTATATTGTCAGTCGCAGTGAATTGACAAAGGGACAACACCCTGCGATGAATGAACCGGAAGTTAAAGTTGTCGTGCGAAAAGTGGTGATTCCTCTCGAAGCTTCTCACTTTCTGGTTAACTATGACAATCCTGACGACAAAATTACGCTCCACATCTCTCATATTTGTGCTTGGGATGTTGCTGAATGGCTCCGCACCTATGACCTTTCCGCCTATCCGCCCCACGATCCCGTGTCTTCTCCCTGGCCTGGGATGGAACTCAATATGATGGATATCAGCCGCCTGGGACGCTACGTAATTGATGGCAAAAGCCAGGAGGAAACACCCATTGAGTCAAAAGTTATTTCAGATCAAAAATACACCTGGGGCCCATCATTATACACCTATCTTGACAGACTACCTTCCGGCATGACTCCCGGACATCTGGATAATATTTACTGGAGTTCTTTTGGACTTTGGAAGGATTTGATGACGCAGTTTATGTGCTACTTATACCGGAACTATAAGTACCAGCAAGTGCCACACTCACAAGTTTTGAGCCTCGCTGAAAAGGGTATACCACCTTGTTTGTTCCGACTACAAACTTGCTCAATGGATATCGCCGATCAATACCAGTTTCCTCCGGGCTACATGGTGAGTTCGCCACAGTTTATGCCGCGCCGTGGAAACCAAGGGAGTTCAACAGATGGTTATATTGTATGCACCGTTTTCGCTCCAGAAAGAAATGAAATTTGGATTTTCAATGCTGAGGCTTTATCGCAAGGAGCAATCTGCAAACTTTACGATTCATCCGATTCACCCGTTAACTTTGCCTTCACATTGCACACAGCTTGGTTACAAGAGATAGGTTCTCACTCAACTACATACAAAATCTCGTTGAAAGAAGATTACGAGGAATTAGCAAAAAACTTCCAATCCCATCCGGAGTTTGAGAAAGAGATAGAAGATTTGTTTGCTAAAGAGTTGTACCCGCGATTAAAAACTGAGTAGAGGCATTGCTGAATTCAGATATGAATTGGAATGTAGAGACGTAGCATTGTTACGTATTTACAGAGGTTTCAGTATCATAAAAAATAGTTTTCATACATAAAATCAGCAACGCAATTTAGAATAGTTAATAATTGAAAATAGAAGGGAAAATAATCATGATTGTTCTTTCAGGATACCAAATTTTAGAAAAAATTTACGAAGGAGTAAGGACTGTTGTATATAGAGCTAAAAAAGATGGTTACAAACAACCAGTTATCATTAAAATTATTAAATATGATTATCCTAGCCTTGAACAAATCACCAATTTAAGGCAAGAATTTATAATTACTCAAAATTTAGAGTGTGAAGGAATTGTCAAAACTTACAACTTAGAAAATTATCAGAATAGTTTAGCGCTAATATTAGAAGATTTTGGGGGTCTATCCCTTTATCATTTTATGGCAGCCAATCACCTGTCAATAACCGAGTTTCTGAGGGTAGCGATCGCTCTATCCGAAACTTTGATCTATCTCCATCAAGTACCGATCATTCACAAAGACATTAAGCCTTCAAATATCATTATCAATCCAGCAACCGGAAAAGTAAAACTGACTGACTTTAGTATTTCATCGCGCTTGGAATTGAAAAACCAAAGCATTAGCAATCCCAACTTGCTAGAAGGGACTCTCGCTTATATGTCACCCGAACAAACGGGAAGAATGAATCGAGCAATTGACTACCGCACCGATTTCTATTCTTTGGGAGTGACTTTCTATGAAATGCTGAGCAACCAGTTGCCATTTACTACCACCGATCCGATGGAGTTGGTTTACTGTCATATTGCCAAACAACCAGTCCCACCTAAAGAGGTAGCAGAAATTCCTCAAGCGGTTTCAGATATTGTGATGAAACTGTTAGCAAAAAATGCGGAAGACCGATATCAAAGTGCGGCGGGATTAAAATTTGACCTGGAAACTTGTTTGCAGCAATTGCAGACAACTGGAAAGATTGAAAATTTTCCCATCGGTCAACGCGATCGCGGCAACCAATTACTCATTCCCCAGAAGCTTTATGGTAGAGAAAGTGAAGTCCAAATTCTTCTAGATGCCTTTGGACGAGTCAGCCTCGGTGCCACCGAGATGATGTTAGTTTCCGGCTATTCCGGGATTGGTAAAACTTCAATCGTCAATGAAGTTCATAAACCAATTCTAGCAGCTAGGGGATATTTTATTGCGGGTAAGTTTGACCAGTTTAAGCGCAATATTCCCTATGCGGCTTTAATCCAAGCATTTCAAGAATTAGTTCGTCAGCTATTAACCGAAAGTTCCGAAGTGATTGCTGTTTGGAAAGAAAACTTATTAAAGGCGCTAGATAATAACGGTCAAGTTATTATTGATGTTATCCCCAAAGTCGAACTAATTATAGGTAAACAGCTTGAAGTTCCTCAACTGGGTTCAGCGGAATCCCAAAACAGATTTAATCGGGTATTTCAACAATTTATTCGCGTTTTTTGTCAACCCGAACACCCGCTAGTCATATTCCTAGACGATTTACAGTGGGCAGATTCGGCATCTCTAAAGTTAATCCAACTTTTAGTCACTGACCCAGATAACAAATATTTGTTAACGATTGGAGCTTATCGAGATAACGAAGTCAGTCCCGTTCATCCTTTAATTCAGACCATAGAAAAAATTCAAGAAAATGAAACGGTGGTGAATAATATCACCATTCAGGCGCTGGCTTTGGATAGCGTCAACCAATTAATCGCCGACACTCTCGATGCCAGCGTAAATTCAGACAAAATAAAAGTTTTTTCCGAGTTACTTTTTAATAAAACCCAAGGGAATCCCTTTTTCTTAACGCAGCTACTCAAAACCCTGTACTCGGAAAATCTGCTGGTTTATCAAGTAGATACAGACCGCTGGGAGTGGGATATTCAACAAATCCAATCAATTGGTATAGCAGATTTCAATATTGTTGAACTGGTTGCTCGCAATATTCGCAAACTCCCTGAAACAACCCAGAAATCATTAAAATTAGCAGCTTGTATCGGCAACCAATTTAATTTAGAAATTTTATCAATTGTCAATGAAGAATCCAACTTAGCGACGGCTGCTCATTTGTGGGAAGCAATGCAAGCGGGTTTGATTCTGCCGCTGTCTGAAAATTACAAAATTCCTCTAGTGTTTGCCCAGGAAGAGTTGGCATCTATACGCGATATCAAAGTTGAATACAAATTTTTGCATGACCGCGTGCAGCAAGCTGCTTATTCTTTGATTCCAGAGTCAGAGAAAAAAGCCACTCACCTGAAAATTGGTCAACTGTTGCTGAATAATACAACAGAGCAAGAGCGAAAAGATAATATTTTTGCTCTGGTTAACCAACTGAATTTTGGCACAGATTTGCTAACTAATCAGTCAGAAAAAGATGAGTTGGCTGAATTAAACCTGATTGCTGGACAGAAAGCAAAGGCAGCTACTGCGTATGAAGCCGCTGTTAATTATTTGAATGTAGGTATAGAACTCCTGAGTCAAGATAGCTGGGAAAGTAGATACGATCTAACATTTACCTTCTATCTGAAAGCAGCGGAAGCCGCATATCTTAATGCCAATTTAGAACGAGCGGAGATATTGTGCGATCGCACTCTCCAAAAAGCCAAAACAATCCTCGAACAAGTCAACTTATACGAACTGAAAATTAGGCTTAACCTCGCTAAAAACCAGAACAATTCTGCGGTAGATACCGGACTGCAAGTTCTAGAAATGCTGGGAGTGGCCCTATCCCAATCACCCCCCCAAGAGTTAAATATCGAGGAGTTAGCGAACTTGCCAGAAATGAGCGATCGCTACAGGCTAGCGGCAATGCAAATTTTAATTCTTATCTGGCCTCCTGCTTGTTTTGGATCGAGCGCAATGGCGCTACCGATTCTATATACTATGATTGAACTCTCGATTCAATACGGAAATTCGTTGGTTTCTATTTACGCTTATTCTATTTATGGTTCACTCATATCTTGGCTAATACCAGACATAGATTCTGGCTATAAACTGGGTCAAATATCTTTGCAGTTGTTGGCTCGGTTAAATGGAAAAGAGTTTTTATCTAAAATATTCGTTAATATTTTTATCAGTAATCACCATCAAAAAGAGCCTCTGGCAACTACTATAGACCCCTTGCTTCAAGCAATTAATAACGGCTTAGAAGTCGGTGATATAGAATATGCTTGTCATGCTGCTGATTACTATTGCTCACATCTATTTTTTAAGGGAGAGCATCTGTATTATCTGCAAGAGCAACAAAAAAATTATAGCGATTTAACAGCTAAGCTGTCCCAAGAACATCAGCTTTATCTCATCAAAATTATCGGTCAATTAGTGGCAAATTTAATGGGTCGAGCAGACAATAAATTGCTATTAATTGGCGACCTGTTAAATGAAGAAGAGACAATCGCATATCTTCAAAGTATTAATAATACAATTGCCTTATTTAGAGTGTTTTTTGCTAAAACCATGCTTTGCTATTTGTTTCACGATTATGCAATGGCTATAGAGCATGGTATTACAGGAGTCAATTATTCAACAATGCTCCACAGTAATTTTAGCTTTTCAGAACATATTTTTTACTATTCTATGGCTCTTTTAGCTCAGTATTTTCAGGAAAATTCAGGAGACGAGTCAAAGCAGCAACAATATCTAAAACAAGTAGAAGAAAATCAACAAAAGATGAAATATTGGGCTTCCCATTGCCCAGCCAATTACCAGCATAAGTATGACTTAGTAGAAGCAGAAAAAGCCCGCGTATTGGGGCAATCTTTCTCAGCAATGGAATATTACGACCTGGCGATAGATGGAGCCAAGGAAAATGGATACGTCCAGCACGAAGCCCTCGCCAATGAACTAGCAGCAGAATTTTATTTAACTTTAGGTCGTCAGAAAGTAGCGCGTACCTACATGATAGACGCTTACTATGCTTATATTCGCTGGGGAGCAAAGGCAAAAGTTAAAGATTTAGAAGAGCGCCATGCTAAATTACTCGCACCTATCGTCGGTAGAAAAAAGAGCCTGACGAGTGGAAGAGACGAAATGATTGTTCAGACCAGAACCACTGTCACTTCTACCAGTTCAGGTGCTGCAAACGAGCTGGATTTATCAACAATTATCAAAGCCTCGCAAGCGCTATCAGGGGAAGTTAATTTAGATAAGTTACTCTCGAATTTGATGCAAGTCTTGCTGGAAAACGCGGGAGCAGAAAAATTTTATTTCCTCATACCTGACCCAGCAGGTAAGTGGAAAATTGAAGCTCAATGTACGGGTGAACGATGTCAATTAATCTCCAAGTCAGCGACTGAAAGTCAAGAGATTCCTATCTCGCTGGTTAATTATGTAGAACGCACGCAAGAAACTCTTGCGATCGATGATGCAACCACTGAAACTAGGTTTGCATCTGACCCGTATATTATTCAGCAGCGACCTAAATCTATCTTGTGTAGCCCCCTGATTAATCAAGGTAAGTTGGTAGGCATCTTATACCTAGAAAATAATTTAACAGCGGGGGCTTTTACGCGCGATCGCCTAGAAGTCCTCAACATCATTTCCGCCCAAGCTGCGATCTCCATCGAAAATGCCCGTCTCTATCACACTTTAGAAGAAAAGGTGGAACAACGCACCGCCCAACTCGCCCAAGCAAACCAGGAAATTAGCTCCCTCAACAACAAACTTAAAGCCGAAAACATCCGCCTCAGTGCTGAGTTGGAAGTCACGAAACGACTGCAACAAATGATCTTGCCCAAACAATCAGAACTCGATCAAATTAAAGGATTAGAAATAGCGGGATATATGCAACCTGCCGATGAAGTTGGCGGCGACTACTACGACGTGCTAACCCAAAATGATCGGGTAAAAATTAGCATCGGCGATGTTACGGGACATGGTTTAGAAAGTGGCGTATTAATGATTATGGCGCAAACCGCCGTCCGCACTCTCCAACAAATGAACGAAACCGATCCGGTGAAGTTTCTTGATGTGTTAAACCGCACCCTTTATGCCAATATCGAGCGCATCGACTCGTCTAGAAACATGACTTTGGCTTTGTTAGATTATCAAGATAGTAACTTCAGCCTCAGCGGTCAACATGAAGAAGTTATCGTAGTCCGTACTGATGGTAACATCGAACTGATCGATACACTGGAACTCGGTTTTCCCCTGGGATTAGAGGAAGATATTTCGGGTTTTGTTTCCCAAATTCAAGTGCATCTTAATCCAGGGGATGTAGTAGTGCTTTACACAGATGGAATTACCGAATCTATAAATATAAATCGAGTGTATTACGGCATAGAAAGATTGTGCCAAGTGGTGAAAGAAAATCGCCACAAAACGGTTGAAAAAATTCGACAAGCAGTAATTGATGATGTGCGGCAACATATTGACGAACAGAAAGTTTTTGACGACATTACGTTGGTAGTCCTAAAACAGAAATAACGCAAGTTGCGAGTTGGGAATTGGGAATTGGGAATTGGTAATTGGTAATTGGTAATTGGTAAATTGTTTGAGCGTCCGACGATCGAAACCGACTTCACGCTCAACAATTTTGGAAATGGTGCGCGGACTCAGGAAGGTGCGGGCAAACAGATCCGGCATAAGCTGTTCTACATTTAACCCACATTCCGCAGATATTCAAGCAGATTTCATTTCAAAGAAATTCAGAATTGCCAAAACCTCAAATGATTG